>NZ_JARWPM010000148.1 GCF_029869215.1 Nocardia carnea | reverse complement strand
CCCGGCCCCGTGGCGCCGGGCGGGGGGGGGCCCCTACTAGGGTTTGCCCGCCTCCCCCCCGCCGGCCCCCGCTGGGCCGGGTCGCGCGGGTTACGGGGCGGGGGCGACAGCCGGAATCACCCCCACCGAAGTGTTCCCGTTGTTGCTGCTGGCGCTGGGCGGGCTGCTGCTGTTCCCCGCGGCCAACGATCTGCTCACCATGTTCGTCGCGCTCGAGGTGCTTTCGCTACCGCTGTATCTGCTGTGCGGGCTGGCGCGCCGGCGCCGGCTGCTCTCGCAGGAAGCGGCGTTGAAATACTTCCTGCTCGGGGCGTTCTCCTCGGCGTTCTTCCTGTACGGGGTGGCGCTGCTCTACGGCCAGGCAGGTACCGTCCGCCTCGCGGGGATCGCCGAATCGCTCGCCGCCGAAACCGGTTCCCCCACACTGGCGTTGCTGGGTGTGGCCATGCTGGCGGTGGGGCTGCTGTTCAAAATCGGCGCGGTCCCGTTCCAGGCGTGGGTGCCCGATGTGTATCAGGGCGCCCCGACCCCGGTCACCGCGTTCATGGCAGCCGCTACCAAGATCGCGGCGATCGGTGCCCTGCTGCGTGTTCTACAGGTCGGCGTCGCGGAGATCGCCGCCGACTGGCGTCCGGTACTCGCCGCGGTCGCGGTGGCCACGATGCTGGTGGGTGCGATCCTGGCGATCACCCAGACCGATATGAAACGGATGCTCGCGTACTCCTCGATTGCGCATACCGGTTTCCTGCTCACCGCACTGGTCGCCGCGAACGACCGGGGTATCTCGTCGACGCTGTTCTACTTGTTCGTCTACGGGCTCGGCACGCTCGGCGCGTTCGCCGTCGTGAGCATGGTGCGCGAACCCGACGGCACCGAGGCCACCGGGCTGCCGCGCTGGGCCGGTCTCGGCCGGCGCTCTCCCTGGCTCGCCGGGGTGTTCGCGTTGCTGCTGCTGTCGTTCGCCGGTATCCCGGTCACCGCGGGTTTCGTCGCGAAGTTCGCGGTCTTCCAGGCAGCGGCAGCCGGTGACGCCGGCTTCCTGGTGGTCGTCGGCGTCCTGGCCAGCGCGGTGGCCGCGTTCTTCTACATCCGGGTGATCGTGCTGATGTTCTTCACCGATCCGCCGGACGATCCTCCGGTCGTGGTAAGCCCCCCGGCCACCGTCACCTTGCCCATCGTCGCGGGCGTGGCCACGCTGCTCCTGGGTATCACGCCGCAGCCACTGCTGGACGTGGCCGGCGACGCCACGGTGTTCGTCCGCTGAGCCGGGTTCCGAACTCGATACCGAACGACCGATGCCCGCCGGACCGATGGCCGGCGGGCATCGGCGTCATCCGGTCCGGCTCAGGTCCACAGGGCGGCGATCAGCACATTGACGATCGCCAGGCCGCCCGCCGCGTCGGGCATCCAGGCCGGATCTTTCCCCCGCTTGGCGTCCGCGCGCGCCATTTCGGCGAACGCGGCCACCAGTACCGAGATCACCAGTTTGATCCCGATCTTCACCATGTTCAGGTCCTTGTCCAGCGAGGACACCGATTCGGCCAGGCCGACCAAGACGATCCCGGTGATGATCTGCGCGCGGGCGCCCCACACCATCACTTCGTTGACCCCGGGCCGGCCGGCAGCGTATCCGCCGACGACCGCCGCCATCCCGAGCAGATGGGTGACGACCACAAGGTTGTAGACGATTTCCATGCACCAGGACGCTACTCGATCTCCGCGCTTCCTACTACATAGAGTCGTAAACTAATAACCGGCTACCCGAAACTCGCCGGCCAGCACCGGAAGTGGCCCGGAATCTTCAGCGGGACAGCTCCACCTCCGCCGTTTCCGCGACCGGCGGCGCGGCCTCCAGGATCGCGGCGAGGAGCCCGGGAAAGCGCTTGTCGAGTTCCCCTCTTCGGACCTTGCTGACACGGGAATTTCCGTGTAGCTCTGTCTCCACCACGCCGCTCTCCCGCAGCGTACGGAGGTGGTGGGAGACCGTGGAGCGCTTGACCGGAAGGTCGAGCGCTCCGCAGGGCGCCTCGCCGACCCGGGTCAGCATCCGCACGATCTGCAGACGCACCGGGTCGGCCAGCGCCTGTAGCACGGTCCCGATCTCGACATGAGCCAAGTCCGGCTGCGGCAGCAGTGGCGCCTTCTCCGGTGCTCGCATCCCGACCTCCACAGTATTTCGATGCCTGTCGTCTCTTACGATACACGTCGACATAGTTGTACGATCACGATCGTAAGTGTCGATGCTCATCGAAATAGAGGTATTTCCGCATGTCAGAGACCACCCGCACCGAGGACGAACCGAAGCACATGCGGTGGCGCAGCCATGCCGCCGTCCTGGCGCTCGGCACCTTCGCAGTGGGCACGGATGCCTTCGTCATCGCAGGACTGCTGCCCGACATCAGCGACTCGCTGCACGTCTCCGTCGGCGCCGCCGGCCAGCTGGTGAGTGTCTTCTCGATGGCCTATGCCCTGCTCTCGCCGGTGCTGGCGGCGCTGACGTCGACGTGGTCCCGGCGCACCGTACTCATCACGGCGCTGCTGATCTTCGCCCTCGGCAATGGCGTCACCGCACTCGCCCCGGACTACGGCGCGGTGCTGGCCGCGCGTATCGTCGCCGCCGCGGGTGCCGCACTGTTCACTCCGAACGCGGGCGTGACAGCGGCGTCACTTGCCGGACCCCGGCAGCGGGGCCGGGCCATTGCGATCGTCACGGTCGGCCTCACCAGCTCTCTCGCCCTGGGGGCGCCACTGGGCACCCTCATCGGCAACGCCCTGGGTTGGCAGGCGACGATGTGGTTCGTGACCGCCCTCGCGTTACCGGTCATACCCGTCCTCGCGCTGCGGCTCCCTGCTGTGGCCCACGACTCCGTGGCCGGGCTGCGGCAGCGCCTGACGCCACTCACCGACCGCAAGGTCGCCGGCGTGCTGGCCGGCACTCTCCTCGCCTTCGTCGGCATCTATCTGCCGTACACCTACATCAGCGAGGTCTTCCGCTCCGCCACCGGCGGAGATGGGGCGCGGGTGGCACTGCTCCTGCTGGTTTTCGGGCTGGCAGGCACAGTCGGAAACCTTCTCGCGGGACGTCTCGCCGACCGGTTGGGACCGCGCACGGTGGTCCTTGCCGCCACCCTTGCGCTGACCGCCGTTTTCCTCCTCGTTGTGGGTAGTCCTGCGTCATTTCCGGTGGCGATGGTGCTGGTGGCGCTGAGCGGTACAGCCTCGTGGTCGGTCACCGCGCCGCAGCAGCAACGCCTCATCTCCCTCGCCCCGGCCGGCGCCGAATCCGTGGTCGTCTCACTCAACGCTGCCGTGATGTATCTGGCCATCTCGGTGTCGAGTGTGCTCGGCGCTGCGCTCCTCGACGCCTCATCTCCCGGGCACCTCTCCGCCGTCGCCGCCGGCTTCACGCTCGTCGCGGCCGCGGTCACCGCACTGTCCGGACGCCCCGGGCGCCGCATGCCGCCGGCTTCCCCGCACGCGGGGCAGCCGCCCACCACGGGAGGTGAAACCGAGAAGGCGCGCGCCTGCTGAGACCTCAGTCGGGCCAGTGGCCGGTGGCCTTGTGATACGCCACCGCGCCCGCGCGGTCGACCGATGCTTTCACCACGCCGAAGATCGCACCTTGCAGCGCGGCGGCGAGCAGGACCTCGCGCCACCCGTACTCCCGTGAGGTTGCCTGCGGGGCGCGCTCCTCCCCGCTCGCGCGGCGCCATACCTGCCGGAACACCGCATGCGCCGCGACACCGCCGAGCGCGCCGGCCAGGGTGCCCACGGGCTTGTACAGCACGTTCACGCTGTCCTCCTCCGGACGATCAGCCAGGCTGCGGCAGCGGCGGCCGCTGCCGCCGTCACGGTCGCCACGGGTACCGGCCGGGCGCGAACTACCTCGGCGGCCTGCATACCGCGCGCGAGGAGCGGTTCCGCGGCACCGGCTTCCACACGTTCGGCCACCTCGGAAGCACGGGCCTGAATGCGCTTGGCACGTTCACGGACATCGTGTTCGGCGTGGGCGGTCTCCCGGCGGACGGCATCGGCCGCGGTCCGTGCGGCGTCGGCGGTACGGGAACGCATATCGGCCTTGGCGGCCAGCGCGTCGATGGTGTGGCGGAGTTCCTCGCGGACCTGATCTCGGTCCCGGCGCACCGCGTCGCGGTCATTGCTGCTGTTCATCGCTGACTCCTGCGGGTAACGGCCTCGATATCGGTCCGCGCACCGGCGACTGCTTCTGCCGGCACCGGCGGGGTGTTCGCGGTGACGACCTTCTTACCCGCGAACGTCAAGACGGCACCGAGCACGATCAGTGCCGCACCGACAAGTAGCGCGGCGGCCCAATCCGGTAACACCAGCGCCAGCGCGGAGCCTGCGGCCACGAGCAACGCCGCGCCGCCGTAGAACATCAGCAACCCGCCCGCGCCCGCCAGGCCGGCGCCTTTGGCTGCGGAGCCCGCCTTCTCCTGCATTTCCAAACGGGCCAAAAGCATTTCGTCGCGGACCAGCCGGCTCATCTGAATGGTGGCTACATCGACGAGTTCGCCGACCGACCGTTCGTCCCCGGTCTGTGCTGTTCGTGGCTGCGCTGTCGAAGTCATGGTCTGGCCTCCTCGAATCGCTTCGGCGCCGATACGGCGGCCGGATACCCGCGGGTGTCGCGGACAAACGCTGATACGGTCACCGGACGGAATCTCCGCGAGATCTTCCCGCAGACCAGCAGATTCGTCAGTGACGCCGCTACCCGTACAGCGCGCGGTCCGACGTGCGACCAGCGCGGGAACGGACGGCCTCGCCGACCGGGCGTTCGGGGCGACTCGCGCGGGGCGGGCCGGCCGCGTCGGCGCCGAGGAGCGTCAGCGCTTCCAGTGCCAGGTAGAGCTCGGCGGACTGGCGCGGATCGGTGGTGTCTCGCCCCGTGAGATCGCGGATCTTACGCAGCCGGTAGCGCACCGTGTTGCGGTGGCAATGCAGGCTTTCGGCGACCGCGGCCGCCGAACCACCGCACCGGTACCAGGCTTCCAAGGCCGCGATCAGATCGTCCCGTTCGGGCTCAGGTAATTCGAGAACCGGTCCCAGGATCTGCCCGGCGGCCCGGCGGCCCGCCTCGGGCACCGCGACGAGCAGGTGGCCGACGGGTTCGTCACCGAAGCGGACCACCCCGGCCGAGCCCACACGAACGGACCGGGCGGCCAGCCGGGCCTCGGTGAGCCCCGCGGGAATAGCCTGGGACGTCCAGAACACGGCGCTGATCCCGACCCGGTCGGCAACGGCCGCGGAGATCGTCGCGGCCGCGCGGTCGATCGCGGCCGCCGATGCGGCCGACAGCAACCCGATATACGCATCGATCTGCGCATCCCAGACCGCGCGCACGCCCAGGCCGGCCAACGCCGCGGCGAGTTTCGCCGGTAACGGCGCGGTCGGTTCGGTATCGATGGCGACCACGGCGAACGCTCCGCGCTCCGGGAACCCCAGCGTCCGCAGGACGTCGAGCACTCCGGCCGGGTTCCCGGAATGGTCGTCGAACAGCGTCCGGATGAGCCGGCTCTGGAACTGGGCGTCGGAATGCGCGAGCAGGATCTCGGTATCGCGGTAGGCCTCGACGGCGGCGTCGGAGTACAGGTCGATGAGTTCCCACAGATGCGTGGCCAGATCGTGCAGGCGCGGATCGCCGGGCCCGTTCGATCGCACGGTCAGCTCTTCCCAGATGAGCCGCCCACCGAGCCGATAGGCGTGCAACAGGGCCGCGATCGGGATGCCCTGTTCGGCCTTGAGCCGCCCGGCCGCCCGGGCCGGCTGCAACCGGAACGGGTGCGTACCGGCCAGGGCGCCGATCACCGACGCCAGATTCTCCCGGCAGGTATGCGCCAACTGTTCCTCGGTCAGCAGGCCGGATTCGCTGTAGGAAGGGTCGGCCGCCGCGATCCGGCCCACGAGGGTGTCGGTCAGCACCCCAACGGCACTCGACAGCCGGGCGGCCAGGGCCGATGCTTCGGGCGCGGGTGTCACGGGTGCGGGCGTCGTCATATCCGGCAGTGTACGCACCGCGAGTGACCCAGACCACGCCGGGATTGTGCACAGGCACAAATCGAGAGGGTCGGGTCCGCAACAACGACACATTCCATTCGGTCGTGAGCACAGTCACACTCGTCTGTGTCCGGATAACCGCGCGATTCTCATCAACGGAGTGCACCGTGCAGACAGAACAGGCCACCGCGCCCGATACCGTGATCGACGCCGCCGTCGCCGACCTTGCCGCGGGCGAGCGGAAATGGTCGCGGCTGCCCCTGGCCGGCAGACGCGCCCTACTCGATCGGGTCCGCGCGCTCACCGGACGGCACGCCCGGGAATGGGTCGACGCCGCCGTGCGGATCAAAGGACTGGAGCCCGCGTCGCCACTGGTGGGCGAAGAATGGATATCCGGGCCCTACGCGTTCGCGACCGCTCTCGCCGCCGTGTCGAGCACCCTCGAATCGCTCGAGCGTGGCGTGAGCCCGCTGGCGAAGGCGAAGTTCGGTGCCGCCGGTAACCAGGTGACCGTCCAGGTGCTGCCCACGGGCCTCTACGACGAACTGCTGCTCAGCGGCTTCAGCGCCGAGATCTGGCTGCAGCGCGGTGTCAGCTCGGCTGCGGCGAAAGCCAATGCGGGCCTCGCCCAGCTCGACCCGGCCCGTACGCGCGGCATCGGCGCGGTCCTCGGCGCGGGCAATATCAGCTCGATCGCGCCGCTGGACACGGTGTACGAGCTCATCGCCCACAACCGGGTGGTCGCGCTCAAACTGAACCCGATCACCGATCCGCTGCTGCCGGTCTTCGAGAAAATCTTCGCGCCGCTGATCGACCTCGGGGTGGTGCGCATACTCACCGGCGGAGCCGATATCGGCGGGCGCCTGATCGCCCACGAGAAAGTCGCCCACGTCCATATGACCGGCAGCGCCGCGACCCACGATGCGATCGTCTGGGGCACCGGCCCGGATGCGGCGGCCCGCAAGGCCGCCGGGACACCGTTGCTGGACAAGCCGATCAGCAGTGAGCTCGGCGGCGTCTCGCCGACGATCGTGCTGCCCGGCCGGTGGAGTGCGGCCGATCTCGAATTCCAGGCCGAACATCTCGCGACCCAGCAGCTGCACAACGGCGGCTACAACTGTGTGGCGGCGCAGGCGGTGATCGTCTCCGCCGACTGGCCGCAGAAGGACGAATTCCTGAAGGCCCTGGCCGCGGCCGTGGACCGGGCACCCACCCGCCGCGCCTACTATCCCGGCAGCGACGACCGCGTGGCCGGGGCACGCACGTCCTACCCCGGCGCCCGGCGGCTGGGTGCTCAGGGTGAGCGCGTGCTGGTGACCGGCCTGGATCCCGCTGCCGCGGAGGCGCTGTACTCGACCGAATATTTCGCCCCGGTCCTCGGCGTGGTGGAACTACCCGGAACCGGCGCCCCCTTCGCCGCCGCCGCGGTGGATGCCGCCAACGACCGGTTCACCGGCACGCTCGGCGTCAATATCATCGCGCATCCGGACACCATCGAGGCGCTCGGCGCGGAGTTCGACACGCTGATCGAACGCCTGCGCTACGGCACCGTCGCGGTCAACGCGTGGACAGCGGTGGGCTATCTGACGCCGACCGCGAGCTGGGGGGCCTACCCCGGCCACACCCTCGACGATGTACAGAGCGGTATCGGCGTCGTGCACAACGCCTGGTTGATCGACCGGATCGAACGTACCGTCGTCCGGGGGCCGTTCCGGCCCGCCCCGCGTTCGCTGCTGAACCGCGAATGGGCCCTGAGCCCGAAACCGCCGTGGTTCGTCACCAACCGCACCGCCGCCCGCACCGGCCGGCTGCTCACCGCCTTCGCCGCCGATCCGCGCTGGTCGCGGCTGCCCGCCATTTTCGCCTCCGCCCTGCGCGGCTGAATCACGACTGGAGCACACCGATGAAAGCAGATACGGCGCTGCCGTCCACCGTCGACTACGTCGTTGTCGGCACCGGCTCGGCGGGCGCGGTCCTCGCCGCCCGGCTGAGCGAGAATCCGGGCAATCAGGTCGTCGCACTCGAGGCCGGACCCGAGGACACCAACCGGTTCGCCCATATCCCGGCCGCGTTCTCGAAACTCTTCGGCAGCGAATGCGACTGGGGTTATCTGACCACCCCGCAGCCCGAGCTGGGCAACCGCCAGATCCTGTACCCGCGCGGGAAGCTGCTCGGCGGCTCGTCGTCGATGAACGCCATGATGTGGGTGCGCGGTTTCGCCGCCGACTACGACGAGTGGGCCGCCGCGGCCGGCGATTGGTGGTCGTTCGCCGCTGTCGTCGAGTACTTCGAGAAGATCGAAGCCGTCGAGGGTGCGTCCGAACCCGGCGAAGGGCGCACCGGGCCGCTACGCATCGCGCATCAGCGCACCGCGAATCCGTGGACCGGGAAATTCCTGGCGGCCGCCGAACTCGCCGGGTTCAAGAACGAGCGGGCGAATACGGCGCAGCCGGACGGTTTCTGCCAGACGATGGTCACCCAGAAACGCGGGGCGCGGTGGAGTACCGCCGACGCGTACCTGAAACCGGCGCGGCGCCGCCCGAATCTCACCGTGCTCACCGGGGCGCACGCGAATCGCGTCGTTTTCGAGGGCACCCGCGCGGTCGGCGTCGAATACCGGAAAGACAACCGGCTCTTCACCGTCCGGGCCCGGAAAGAGGTTGTGCTCTGCGGCGGTGCGATCAACACCCCGCAATTGCTGATGCTTTCCGGTATCGGTGACGAACAGCAGTTGCGCGCCCACGATATTCCGGTACTGCACCATATTCCGGAGGTCGGCCGCAATATGAGCGACCATCTGATTTCGCTCATCGGATTCGGCGTCGATTCCGGCACCCTGTTCGATGCCGAGAAACCGCGCCAGTTGCTCGATTATCTGGTGCGCCGCCGCGGCATGCTCACCTCGAATGTCGGTGAGGCCTACGGGTTCGTGCGCAGCCGGCCCGACCTCGAATTGCCCGATCTGGAAATAATTTTCGGTCCCGCCCCGTTCTTCGACGAGGGAATCGGTGTCGCACCGGGCCACGCGATCGCCATCGGCCCGATCCTGCTACGCCCACGCAGTCGCGGAACCGTCACGCTCGCCTCGGCGGATCCGGCCGCCAAGGCCGTGGTGGACCCGAAGTATCTGTCCGATAGCGAGGGCGCCGATCGCACCGCCCTGCTGGAGGGACTGCGGATCGCCCACCGCATCGCCCGTACCGCGCCACTGGGTTCCGCGCTGGGCTCGTTCCTGCAGCCCAAACGGGAACTCGACACTCTCGACGAAACGCTCGAGGAGGCGCTGACCTGGCATTCACACACCCTGTACCACCCGGTGGGCACCTGCCGGATGGGCAGCGGCTCCGGCAGTGTGGTGACGCCGGAGTTGCGGGTAGGCGGTATCGAGGGGCTGCGGGTGGCCGATGCGTCGGTGAGGCCGTCCATCATCCGCGGCCACACCCACGCCCCCGCGGTGGTGATCGGCGAGAAGGCGGCGGACCTGCTGGCCGCCGCCGGCTGAGCACACCGCTGCGGTCGCCGGGCCCGGGACGGCGCATATGCGATTGGATTCGCGGTGCCACTACACAATCGGCGGGCCGGTACCGAACTCCACAGAGAAAAGAACAGCCCGCCGGATTTCGATCCGGCGGGCTGTTCCTACAGGTCTACCTGCGCGTACGAAGCACCTGTCACTCAGCGGAGAGGCTCGACAGATCGCCGAATCCGCTGAAAATGTTCCCGAAAGCACCCAGCAGAGTTCCCAGGCTACCCAGGTCGACAGAACCCATTTCCCTCTCCAATCAATCATCCAACCGATGACGCTCGTGTGCGCCGCCAACCTTGGTAGTGGCTTAATCCAAACGTATCCGTTCCGTTTTTCAAACGTTATTGAAAACGGGGGTTAACAGAAGTTGAATTCCGCAGCCTTAATAAATACGACGCACGGAATTACACGAGTGTATTTCATCGAATTATTCTGCGCGCGCGAATTTCTCGGAAAATACCGGAGAAAACGGACATTTCCCGGAATTCGCCGGGCCGCCCTCAACCCAGGTGCGCGGAGAGCAACCAGGCCGGTAGCGACTTGCGGCCGTGCGGTTCGTCGCGCACAGCTTCCGGCCGGAACATCGGATTGTCGGTCGCGGTCGCCAGGGCTGCGGGAATCTTGCCGTGGATCCGGGACGGTGCGATCTCGTCGACCACCCAGTACCTCGACACCACTTCCCGCAGCTCGTCGGCGCCGA
Organism: Nocardia carnea; assembly: GCF_029869215.1. Taxonomy (GTDB): domain Bacteria; phylum Actinomycetota; class Actinomycetes; order Mycobacteriales; family Mycobacteriaceae; genus Nocardia; species Nocardia carnea_B. The sequence continues at coordinate 2,948 of NZ_JARWPM010000148.1, read as the reverse complement.
CCGGCGCCGGGCCCGGCCCCGGATTCTCGGGCAGCGCGGCACGGTCGAACACCAAAGCGAAGTAGGACGCACCCGGAGCCGCGGCCCGGGCGATCGCGCGCAGATACCCCTCCCGGGCCTCGACCGGGATCGAATGGAACAGCGTGCTGTCCACGATGGTGCCGAACCGCCCGTCGTAACCGGTGAAGGACGTGATGTCCGCGACCTCGAAGGTGGCGTTTCCCAGGCCGCGACGACGGGCCTCGGCACGGGCCGATTCGATGGCGGTCGGCGCGAGGTCGAGGCCGACGGTGGTGAAACCCCGCGCCGCGAGGTCCAGCGAGATCGCCCCCTCACCACAGCCTGCATCGAGGATCTCGCCGTGGAACCTGCCCTGCTCGATGAGGGCGGCGAGCGCGGGTTGCGGCTCCCCGATGCTCCAGGGCGGCGCGACCCCCGGCCCGAACGGCCCGCCGGTGCGGTAGACGTCTTCGAATTCGAACTCACCCGGAGTGGTCATACCAAAGAACTATCAGCCGGATCCGCCGATGTACATGTAACCGAACGACGGTATCCGGCGATACCATCTACGCTCACCGGTTACCCGCCGCCTCGCGCGCACTACAGCTCCGCCGGTGCCACCAGTTAAGTGGCGGCAATCTATCGAATCATCCCGGTCATACCATTTCCCGCGGCGTCCCGTCCGGGGTCCCGCCATTCCGCACGAAGATTTACGTGGCCGCGCGAGCGGCGAATCATCCTACGAACAGCGACTTTTCGGAGTATAGAACCGACCGTCCGAGCCCCGCTGCCGCTCTCCGGGAGTAAAAACGAGAATGCAATATTGCGTATTCACCGTGCGGTAGAGCAAATGTGATGGACACCACGAGAATTGGGGCAAATGATCAGCACACTCGATCGAACTTCCTGTCGTACTGTCTATCTCACACAGCAGGCTCGGGTTTTGCCCGGCAGAAGTTTGGATGGACATGCTTCACCTAGAACATTTCGCGCTGGGCTGGCTCACGCCCGCGCTGGCCTACTTCCTCTCGGCCACCGGCTGCGCCATCGGTCTCCAATGCACCAAACAAGCCCGCCGCGGCCGGCGCCGCCTCGGCTGGCTGACGATGGCCGCGATCGCCATCGGCGGAACCGGAATCTGGGTGATGCATTTCGTGGCGATGCTGGGCTTCTCGATCGACGGCGCGCAGATCCGATTCGATGTCCCGCTCACCATCCTCAGCGCCGCCATCGCCGTCGGCGTGGTCGGCATCGGCCTCTATCTCGTGACCACTCCCGGCTCCGGGATCCTCGCCCTGCTCACCGGCGGCGCGATCACCGGGGCGGGGATCGCGGCCATGCATTACACCGGTATGGCCGCGATGCAGACCAACGCGCAGATCGACTACGACCCGGCGCGGGTCGCGCTCTCCCTGGTGATCGCCCTGGTAGCCGCCACCGCGACACTGTGGTTCAGCCTGCGTTCCTGGGGCCTGCCGTCGACGCTGGGCGCGGCTCTCCTCATGGCGGCGGGCGTGGCGACCATGCACTACACGGGAATGTCGGCGATGCACGTCCATGCCGTGGCCGATACCGCGGCGCCCCGGGGCGCCGAAGCACTGGAGGTCCTCGGACCGCTGCTCGGCGCGCTCAGTATCGTCACCGTCGGTCTGCTCATCGGCATCAGCATGACCCTGACCGACCCGCACCGGTCCGCACCCTGACACCGCTCAGCCGAGCCCGCCGATCCCCTTGCCGAGCACGACCGCACCCATGGTTGCCAGGACGATCGCCATCACCAGATGATTGTTGACCTGCAGCCAGTTCTTCGTCGCCGCGAGCGGGTCCGAAAGACGGTCGGCGGCCACCCGATAGCCGAGCACCGGGACCAGCACCGATACAGCCGCGAGTACCGTGAACATCAGTAGCGCGACGAGATCGCCGCCGAATGCCGTACCCCCGGTACCGATGACGATCCCCGCCGAAACGCACAGCAGGAGATTCTTCGGATTGACCGCCGCGAGCACTACGGCGAGACCAGCGGCTCTACCGAAGGTGAATTCGTCGATGGCCCGCATCCATTCCGGGGTACGGGTATCGGCACGGGACCGCCACTGTGTGCCGGCCAGGACGAGCAGGGCGAGACCCAGCACGATCTTCATCCAGGCCCCGGCCGTCCCCCCGCCACCGGAACCCGACCCCACCGCACCGGCGAGCACGGTCACGACAGCGGTGACCACGAAGATTCCCGCCACCCAGCCGGCCGCGAAACCGGGACCGGTGACGCGGGCGTTGGCGGACAGCAGCATCAGCACCACCGCCACGATCGGAATCGGCGAGATCGCCACACCGACCGCGAGCGGTAACAGGTCGCCGATCACCGAACCCATGGCACGTATCCTCTCGACCGGTGCTTCCGGTACCCGGCGCGGCGGTGCGATCGGCGCCCGGTCAACCGAGCAATTGCCTTTTCGCCGCGGTGAATTCGTCATCGGAGAGCACACCGGAGGCGTGTAACTCCCCCAGCTTGTGCAGTTTCGAGACGAGGTCCTCCGATTCCGCGGCCGCCGGCGCGGGAGCGGGCTGCGCGTACTGCTGCGGCGGCGGGGGCGGGGGCACCTGCTGGGCGGCGTAGGCCTGGCTTTCCGCGGCACGTCGCTGCGCGTGCCGATCGACCGCGTTCGCGGTCGCCCGGGCCGTACCCGCGACCACCGCGGTGCGGGCCACCGTGCCGAGCAGGCCCGGCCGGCCGATACGTCCTGCGCGGAACACCATGGCTTCTCCTTACCTCGTGGCTGCCGACAGTGCCGCCGTCACGGCATCCCGGGGGATCTGCACGTGCAGCGCGACCTCCCCGGGGGGGGGCGGCGGGGGGGGGGGGGGGGGGGGGGGGGCCGGCGGGGCGGGGGGGGGGGGCGACCCGCCGCGGGGGCGGGGGGAGGAGAACCCCCCCCGCAAAAAGGAGAGGA
>NZ_JARWPM010000147.1 GCF_029869215.1 Nocardia carnea | reverse complement strand
GGGGGCGGGGGGGGGGGGGGGGGGCGGGGGCTTGTGGCGCCCGCGCCCCCCCCCCGTGTGGGGGGGGGCCGCCGCCCGCCCCCGGGGCCCCCCCCCCCGGGGGGGGGCGCCCCCCCCCCCCCCCCCCCCCCCCCGCACTGGGTCGTCGAATCTATTCGGTCAGGTCCGAAAGGCCGTCAGGCCCGACCGAAGGCGAGCGCGACATTGTGCCCACCGAAACCGAACGAGTTGTTGATCGCGTACTCGATCTCCTGGCGGCGGGCTTCGCCCTTCACCACGTCGAGGTCGATCTCGGGATCCTGGTTGTCCAGGTTCAGGGTGGGCGGCACGATACCGTCCCGGATGCTCAGCACCGTGAGCACCGACTCCAGCGCGCCGACGGCACCGATCGAATGACCGAGCGCCGATTTGGGCGCGTAGACCGAGGCGTGGTTGCCGACGGCCTTGTTGATCGCCTTCGCCTCGGCGGTATCGCCGATCGGGGTGGCGGTGGCGTGCGCGTTGATATGGGTGATGTCCTTCTTGGTCAGCCCCGCGGTCTGCATGGCCCGGGTCATGGCGCGCGCGGCGCCGGTGCCCTCGGGGTCGGGTGCGACCAGGTGGAAACCGTCGGAGGTGATCCCGGCGCCGAGCAGGCGGGCGTGGATGGTGGCTCCGCGCGCCTTGGCGTGCTCCTCGGTCTCGATGACCATCAGCGCGCCGGCCTCACCGAAGACGAAACCGTCACGGTCCTTGTCGAACGGACGCGAGGCGGCCTTCGGATTGTCGTTGCGGGTGCTCATCGCGCGCATCATGGTGAACGCCGCGATCGGCACCGCATCGATGAACCCTTCGACGCCACCGGTGACGACGATATCGGCGTCACCCATGACGATCATCCGCCAGGCGTTGGCGATGCCCTCCGAACCGGACGAGCATGCCGAGACCGGAGTGACCACTCCTGCCCGGGCCTGCAGCTCGAGACCGACGACGGCGGACGGCCCGTTCGGCATGACCATCTGAACAGCGAGCGGCGAGATCTTGCGATAGCCCCCGTTCTTCAGTTTGTCGACCGAATCGATGAGCGCGTCACCGCCACCTAGTCCAGTGCCGATGGCCACACCCAGCCGGTCCGGATCGACCTCCGGGCTGCCCGCATTGCGCCACACCTCGCGACCGAGCACGGTCGCGAGCTGTTCGACGTAGGCCATCCGGCGGATCTCGACCCGGCTCAGCAAGCTTTCGGGACGGACCTTGAGGTGGCCGCCGATGCGGACGGGAAGGTCGTATTCCTCGATGAAGGAATCCTCGAGAACGTCGATTCCGCTCTCGCCGTTGAGGAGTCCCTTCCACGTCGCATCGACGTCACCCGCGATGGACGTGGACGCCGCCAGGCTCGTGACGACGACGTTCGGGAAGTTCCCGTTCAAGGTGGAAGGAGTGGTCACGGTGTCGGCCCTACTCGGCGCTGTCGAACTTGGCCTTGAGCTCGGCGGCCATCTCGGCGTTCTCGGCCTCGAGCTTCTGGACGTAGGCGACGGAGTCGCCGACGGTCTTCAGGCTGGCGAGATCCTCATCCGGGATCTTGACGCCGTACTTGTCCTCCATCTGCACCGCGATCTCGACCATCGACAGGGAGTCGATGTCCAGGTCGTCGACGAAGGACTTCTCCATCGTCACCTCGGAGGGCTCGATACCGGTCACCTCTTCGATGATCTTGCCGAGTTCCTCGACGATTTGTTCCTGGGTCAGAGCGGCCACTTCGTGGCTCCCTTCTTGTTTCTTCCGTGTAGGGCTCTACAGGTTTTGTCGGGCCGAACCGGCGATCGGTTACGCCGTTCGGGTGCCGTGACTTCCCGGGGGTCGGGAAAACACGGCCGCAGGCAAGCTAGCCGGTGCTCGTGAGCCCGGCCAGCGCGGGGATGTCCTCGGGCGTTTTCAGCGCCAGGTTGGGGGTGCCCTTGAGCTCCCGTTTGGCAATGCCGACGAGGGTTCCCGCCGGTGGCAGCTCCGCCACCGCCGAAACGCCGGCCTGCCGGACCGTTTCGGTGCACAGGTCCCACCGGACGGGCCGGGTGACCTGCGCGGCGAGCTTAGCCACCGCGTCGGCACCGGATTCGACCGGCTTACCGTCGGCGTTGGACAACAGTGTCCGGGTGGGCTCGTGCGGGGTGATCTCGGCGATCGCCGCCGCTACCGCCTGCTGGGCCGGCGCCATGAACTCGGTGTGGAACGCACCCGCCACCGGCAGTGCCCGCACGCGCGCCTTCTCCGGCGGATTCGCCGCCAGTTCGGCGAGGGCATCGAGCCGGCCGGCCGCCACGATCTGACCGGCGGCGTTGCGGTTGGCGGGCACCAGCTCCAGTTCTTCGAGCCGGGCCAGCACGGCGGCCTCGTCGCCGCCGAGCACCGCGGACATACCGGTGGGCTCGAGCGCGCACGCTTTCGCCATTTCGGCACCGCGGATAGCTGCCAGGGTAACCGCTTGGTCGGCGGAGATCACTCCGGCGACAGCGGCGGCGGCGAGTTCACCCACCGAATGGCCGGCCACGATGGTGCCGGCCGGTACCCGGTTCTCGCCGATCTCGGCGTAGGCGAGCAGCGCGGCCGCGACCACGAGCGGCTGGGTCACCGCGGTGTCGGTGATCTCTTCGGCGGTCGCCTCGGTGCCGAGCCGGACCAGATCCAGACCCGATTCCTTCGACCACAGTGCGAGGCGGTCATGCGCGCCCGGCAGGTCGAGCCAGGGCGCGAGCATGCCGGGTGTCTGAGAGCCCTGTCCAGGGGCGAACAACGCGATCACGTACCTAAGAAAACACTGTGAGGGCACTCTCGCGAGATGTCGACGCGAATGAAGCTTGCGGACGGCTTTTGTATGGTCCCCACAAAAGCCCGCGTGGGGTGTCCGGATCGACCGAAACGTCCCAGCCGTTACAGCCCATCTTTGTCGATTGGGACAAAAGATTCTTCTGGTACAGATGTTGACGATTCGTTACGAGTTCGTGTCAGCCGGCCCACTGTGGCGGCGATTCGCAGCACGTAGGCGTCGCGCGGATTCAATGGATCACGACCCGTGACTTCACTGATCCGCTTCAGGCGATACCGGACAGTATTTGGATGAACGTACAGTTGCCGAGCGCACATCTCGACCGCACCGCCGCACTCCAGGTAGGCATCGAGGGTGTCCGCCAGGGCGGAACCGGCCGAGGCCAACGGAAGGACAAGGTACTCGACAAGTGCGTCCACCGCAGCTCGATCACCGAGCAGGGCACGTTCGGGCAACAGTTCCATCGCGTGCACGGGTCGCGGGGCATCGCGCCAGCCGATCACGGCCTCCATCCCGGCCAGCGCCTCGAGCGCGCTGTTGTGGGCGGCACCCAGCGTGCGGGTGGTGGGCCCGATCACCACGGGACCGTCGGAGAACGCCTCGGTGAGCAGATCGTCCATGAACGACGAGGAATGCGGTGGATCCAGATGACCGCTCACCACCATCACCAGCCGCGACCCCTGCACCACCGCCAACGCCGCGCGTCCGTGCCGGGCCGCGATGGTGTGCACGGCGCCCACCACCGAGACACCCTGATCCAGCGGCGGGGTGCCCACCAGCACCGTGGCGGGCGCGGTGGCGTCCCAGTTCAACGTGGCCGCCCGGGAGAGCATGTCCGGGCCGGTGTCCCCACGTACCACCGCGTCCACCACCAGCGCCTCCAGCCGGGTATCCCAGGCACCCCGGGATTCGGCCGCGCTGGCGTACACCGAGGCGGCCGCGAAACCGAGCTCACGCCCGTATCGCAGCACCGCCTCGGTGAGCGCCACCAGCTGGCGATCGTTACGCGCCAGCGCGGGCAGCCACTGTTCGAAGAACTCCATGGCCACCCGCACCATGTCCACGGTCTGGCGCAGCGTCAGCCGCCGCGCCAGATCCTGTGGAATCACCTGGAAGGCGTCGAGGCTGAACCGGATATCACTGTCCGGGTCCTGCAGCCATTCCAGGAAGTTGACCACCGCGGTCTGCACCAGCATCTGCACGCCCGCGCGCTGCGCGGCGTCCAGATCGGCGAAGAACGGCAACCGGTCCTGCATCGACCCCACCGCCTCGGTGGAGAGCCGCCCGGAGAACTGCTTGACGCGTTTGAGCAGTGTGTCCGGAAGGGGGTCGCGGGTCTGCCGGTTCGGCGACAGCGCACCGGTCGGCAGATACACCTCGTGCTGGGAGGAGCCCTCGGTGACCCGGCGGGGCCGCGGTGGTCTGCGTTCGATCATCGAGTTGTCGTCACTCCGCGTCTCCTGCCCCGCCGGCGGTGAACGTCTCCGCGGCGGCTACATCGTCGATCCGGTACCGGGCCGCGGCCTCGGCGGCCTTGGCGGCATCCATCTTGCCCATCCGGGCAAGTCCCGCCAATGCGGCGACGGTGATGGATTCGGCGTCGACGTTGAACACGCGGCGCGCGGCCGGGCGGGTATCGGAGAAACCGAACCCGTCCGTGCCCAGGGTGGTGAAATCGCCCGGCACCCATTTGCGGATCTGGTCCGGCACCGCGCGCATCCAGTCCGAGGCCGCCACGAAGGGCCCTTCGGCACCGGCCAGCGCCCGGGCGATATAGGGCTGGCCCGGATCCTCACCCGGATGGTGCAGGGCCTCGATCTCCAGTTCGAGGGCCTCGCGGCGCAGCTGGCCGTAGGAGGTGACCGACCAGACGTCGGCGGCCACACCCCAGTGCTCGGCCAGCAGCTGCTGGGCCCGCAGGCCGTCGGGCACGGTGACGCCGGAGACCAGGATCTGCGCGCGCACATCCCCCGCCCCGCCCTTGCGGTACAGGTAGATGCCCTTGAGCAGGCCGTCCACATCCAGGTCCTCGGGCTCGGCCGGCTGCTGGTAGGGCTCGTTGTACAGGGTGAGGTAGTAGAAGATGTTCTCCCCGCCGAAGCCATCTACGCCCGGCGTCCCGCCGTACATCCGGCGCAACCCGTCCCGCACGATATGGGCGATCTCGAAGGAGAACGCCGGATCGTAGGACACCACGGCGGGATTGGTGGCCGCCAGCAGCAGCGAATGCCCGTCGTTGTGCTGCAGGCCCTCACCGGTGAGCGTGGTCCGCCCGGCGGTCGCGCCGAGCACGAATCCGCGGGCCAGCTGATCGGCCGCGGCCCACAGCCCGTCACCGGTGCGCTGGAACCCGAACATCGAATAGAAGATGTAGAGCGGGATCATCGGCTCACCGTGCGTGGCGTACGAGGTGCCGACCGCGGTGAACGAGGCGGTGGACCCGGCCTCGTTGATGCCCTCGTGCAGGATCTGCCCGACGGTGCTCTCCTTGTAGGCGAGCATCAGTTCCGCGTCGACCGAGGTGTAGAGCTGGCCGTTGCGGTTGTAGATCTTCAGCGACGGGAACCACGAGTCCATGCCGAAGGTGCGGGCCTCGTCCGGGATGATCGGCACGATCCGCTTGCCGATCTCCTTATCGCGCAACAGCTCCTTCATGAGCCGCACCAAGGCCATGGTGGTGGCCACGTTCTGCTTGCCCGACCCCTTGCGCACCGATTTGTACGCCTCGTCGCCCGGCAGTTTCAGCGGTGCGATATTCGTCCGGCGTTCCGGCAGGAAACCACCGAGCGCCTTGCGGCGATCCAGCATGTACTGGATCTCCTTGGTGTCCGGACCCGGGTGGTAGTACGGGGGCAGATACGGATCCTTCTCCAGCTCGGCGTCGCTGATCGGGATCCGCTGCAGATCCCGGAAGTCCTTGAGATCCTGCAGGGTCAGTTTCTTCATCTGGTGCGTGGCATTGCGGCCCTCGAAATGCTTACCCAGGGTGTAGCCCTTGATGGTCTTCGCGAGGATCACCGTGGGCTGGCCCTTGTGCGCCAGCGCCGCCGCGTACGCGGCATACACCTTGCGATAGTCGTGACCGCCGCGCTTGAGGTTCCAGATCTCCTGATCCGACAGATCCTGCACCAGCGCTTTGGTGCGCGGATCACGGCCGAAGAAGTGGTCGCGGACGTAGGCGCCGTCGTTGGCCTTGTAGGTCTGGTAGTCGCCGTCGGGGGTGGTGTTCATCAGGTTCACCAGCGCGCCGTCGCGGTCGGCGCCCAGCAGCGCGTCCCACTCCCGGCCCCAGATCACCTTGATGACATTCCAGCCGGCGCCCCGGAAGAACGATTCCAGTTCCTGGATGATCTTGCCGTTACCGCGCACCGGGCCGTCCAGGCGCTGCAGGTTGCAGTTCACCACGAAGGTCAGGTTGTCCAGACCCTCCATCGCCGCCACATGCGCGAGGCCACGCGATTCGGGCTCGTCCATCTCGCCGTCGCCGAGGAACGCCCAGACGTGCTGGTCGGAGGTGTCCTTGATCCCGCGATCGTGCAGGTAGTGGTTGAACCGCGCCTGGTAGATGGCGTTCATCGGGCCCAGGCCCATCGATACCGTGGGGAATTCCCAGAAATCGCTCAGCAGCCGCGGATGCGGATACGACGGCAGACCCTTGCCGAGGCCGCCGTGGCTGTACTCCTGGCGGAAACCGTCGAGCTGGTCGGTGGACAGCCGGCCTTCGAGGAAGGCGCGGGCATAGATACCGGGCGAGGCGTGACCCTGGATGAAGATCGAATCGCCGCCGCCGGGATGGTCCTTACCGCGGAAGAAATGGTTGAACCCGACCTCGTACAGCGCCGCCGACGACGCGTAGGTCGAGATATGCCCGCCGACCGCGATCCCCGGGCGCTGTGCCCGGTGCACCATGATGGCCGCGTTCCAGCGGATCCACGCCCGATAGCGCCGCTCGGTCTCCTCGTCGCCGGGGAACCAGGGCTCGTTCTCGGTGGGGATGGTGTTGACGTAATCGGTAGACGTCAGCGAAGGAATGGAAACCCGCCGCTCACCGGCGCGCTCGAGCAGCCGCAGCATCAGGTAGCGGGCCCGGCCCGGGCCTTCGCGCTCGAGCATCTCGTCGAAGGATTCGAGCCATTCGCTGGTTTCCTCCGGGTCGATATCCGGTAGGTAGGAAGCCACTCCTTCACGAATCACGCGGACTCGGCCACCGGGCGGCGCGCCGTGGGCGTCGCGGGGGGTGGGAGCGGAACCCGGCTCAGCGGATTCCGCCGGGGCGCCAGAGTGGATCAGATCGGTCAAAACTGCTCCTCGTACAGGGGGTGGTCGAGCTGATGGCTGCGGTAACCCCGGATGGCCCGCTGGTGTGCGGATCACCCGTGACGACTTGTCCGGGCGCGCCCGCGTCCTTGCGTGGCGCGTCCCACATCATCATGTCAGCCGACCATCCAGTACCGTTCGACAGGCAGGGCTACGCAGTGGTAACCGAGGAGTCGGAGGACGATGCAAGGGCTGGACCCGCGCCGATTCGGGCTGGTATGCGCCGCGGCGGCACTGGTCACGGGCGTGACCCTGGCGGGTTGCGCGAACCGGATCGAAGGTGTCGCGACACCGAACGCCGCCGAGGCCACCGCCTACCGCAACCTGGCCTCCTCCTCGGCCGCGGCCGCCACCTCGTCGCAGATCGCCGCCGCCCGCGACCGGGCCATCGCCGACAACTGCACCTTGTTCCCCGGCACCACCGGCGCCGGGGTGACCAAGTACAACGAGTTCGTCGATGCCCACGACAGCAACGCCCCCGATTACGACGCCAAACGCGACGCGGCCGTGACCGCGCTGAACGACGCCGCGAACCAGGTGCAGGGCCGGGCCGACGCCGCCGGCACGAATCTGCCCGAGGATCTGAAGGCGAAACTGGTCGAGTACGTGAACGCGGCCCGCGCGCTGTCCCAGGCCACCGGCGCGATGACCTACACCTCCCCCGTCGGTCCGCTCAACGAGGCGAGCCGGCGCGTGAACGACGCGCGCAACGTAGTCCGCGATGCCTGCCCCGGCTGATCCTTATGGCCCGTCACCAGGGTTTTGTCGCGACATCAGAAATTCGATCTACCCGATCGGCTTGCGTTAGGGCCGATAACCATGTTCGCTTGCAGATATCTTGTAGTCGGGAGTTGAGGAGGACGCCACCGTGGTCGCCGCGGCGGACGATCAGAATTTCGCTCAGAAGCTTGGCATCACCCACGGCATGGTTGTCCAGGAGCTGGGCTGGGACGAGGACACCAACGACGACCTCCGGGCCGACGTCGAGGAGACCTCCGGCGGTGAACTGCTGGACGAGGACTCCGACGAGGTCATCGATGTCGTCCTGCTGTGGTGGCGGGACGGCGACGGCGACCTGGTCGACGAGCTGATGGAGGCGATCGGCCCCCTGGCCGACGACGGCTTCATCTGGGTGCTGACCCCCAAGACCGGTAACGACGGGCACGTCGATCCCAGTGAGATCGCCGAAGCCGCACCGACGGCCGGTCTCACGCAGACCTCGGCGATCAAACTCGGGGAATGGTCCGCCAGCCGGCTGGTACAGCCCAAGGCGCCGACCAAACAGCGCTGAGCCGCCCACAGCTGTGCCGCACCTCCGTGGACCGGATGGGCGGCAGGAGATTCGGAGGAGATCCATGCCCCTCGAAGTAGGCACCCAGGCGCCGGAGTTCACACTCAAGGACCAGAACAATCAGGAAGTCTCGCTGTCGGATTACCGCGGCAAGAAGAACGTCCTGATCGTCTTCTACCCGCTCGCCTTCACCGGCATCTGCCAGGGCGAGCTGTGCAAGGTCCGCGACGAACTGCCGCGCTTCCAGAACGACAACGCCGAGATCATCGCGATCTCGGTGGGCCCCCCGCCGACCCACAAGATCTGGGCCGCGGAACAGGGCTACACCTTCCCCCTGCTGTCGGACTTCTGGCCGCACGGCAAGGTCGCCCAGGACTACGGCGTCTTCAACGACACCACGGGCTTCGCCAACCGCGGCACTTTCGTCGTCGACCGCGAAGGAATCATCCGTTTCTCGGAGATGAACGGCCCCGGAGAGCCCCGTGACCAGGCGGCTTGGGAGAAAGCGCTCGCCGCGCTAGATTCATAGACCGTTCCCCCCGGACAACGCTCCGGGGGCTACGGGCGTATAGCTCAGCGGTAGAGCTCTGGTTTTACACACCAGCGGTCGGCGGTTCGAACCCGTCTGCGCCCACCAGGAAGCGCCGGCTCGGCGCACCCAACGCGCCCTTGGACGCCGCCTGCCTACTTCGCCAGGTGCGGCGCATCTGGGTCTCCGAGCCATCCCCGCAGCAAGCTGGCCGGATCGTGACGCCGCGCGGAGCAACAGTCCGCTCTACCGTGTCACCTGATTTCGATTGTTCCGTCGAACACCAGTGGCGTGGGCCCAGGCATGCAGTCACGGAATGAGCTGGTCGGCATCGGGACGCCGTATCCGATCATGTTCGGTGCGCCGTCCTGCCCCTTGGCCACGGTAATTTGTATGGCCATCGAATCCGGTGCGAAGACCATCACCGGCTGGGCGGTGGTGATCGGGTACACCAGCGACACCGTATTGCCCTGCACCCGTAGGCAGGTAACCGGGCCGGTAACCTTCACCGGCAGCGGCGTGTTTCCGAGCTGCCCGGTCGCACTGTACGTGCCGGTAGCGGGTCCGTCTCCTTGTCCTTGCGCATCGACGCGCAGGACGTTCAGACCCAAGACCTGCATGCTGCCGTTGATCGTCACGCTCGCAGGCGCCGCACTTGCCTGCCCCGCCGCGGCAACCGCGACCGCTCCCGCCGCAGCTGCCGAGACGCACAGACGGGTAAGCCATGTCCTCATGACGAGACCTCCGAATCGTAGGTTTGCGGACGGCGGATACCCGGACTCCGGCTACCTACACACCGGACCACGGCCGTCGGACAACACGACGAACGACAGATGGTTTTCGCTGGTCGGGACGACGTGGATTGGTGCGGCGCCCCCGCATCATCGGCAGGAAACAGACTTGGTCTTCGGTCGATCGGCCGAGAGCGCTTGTGGTGGCCGCGCTCGGCGGTGACCCGGCGCCACACCTCGACGAGGCAGCCGAGCAAGCAGCCGGACTCGCCAACGCGCGGCCGGGTACATCGATATTCAGTCCGTCGCGTCGCGGACGTCCTTTCCCTGCTCGGCGAACGCCTTGAAGTCCTGCATGTGCTGTAGCGACTGCTTACGGAAGGAGCCCGACAGCAGACGTCCCAGCACCTTCATCACAACACTCTTGAACCGGTATTCGCTCTCGGCCTCCCAGAGCGTCTTATCCTCGCCGGCGTCGGTCAGCCGGTCGCGCTCGACGCTCCACATACCCGGGCCGACGATCTCGCGGTCGAAATGGACGACGGCCGTTTCCGGGATATCGCGCAGATCTGCCGGTTCCCGGCGGGTGATGGTCTCGGTGCACTCCATCCTCCGCTTACCCATCTCCAGCACGACCCGCGACTTCGTACCGAGTTGCCCGTGCTCCCCGCTCAGCGGCTCGTGCAGCACCAGGCCCCGCAGCCATTTCGGCAGATGCACCGGATCCGCGAGCAGCTCGACCACCTTCTCCCGCGGCAGGGCGATCTCGATGGAGACGGTGTATTTCATAGGGCGCATCATTCCTTTCTTCCGCGCGTGAGACAACGTGCCGCCGGTACGCGTGTACTGGCCCATCGCCGCTGCCGCGATCGGCGAGCTGGTCGCACAAGGCGACATCACCGGCAGAACCGGGACCGTGCGGGTACCTCACACGTCCTGCTCGTCCGGCTGGAGCCGGGCATGAACTGCCTGTGTTTCCCGGCCCGGGGCGGGGGCACCGAGTGGGCGGTTCAGCTCCGCATGCAGGAGCCGAGAGACTCGGGCAAGATCGCGGTCACGCGGGAAACCGGCCCCGAAGCAGGCAACCAGTGAGGCGATCGCGGATCGTGGAGGGAGAGGCCGATGCGGTTTGTGAGCTACAACCTGCTCGACTATGGTCTCGACACCAGCAGTGAGGGCCGCGCGCACCGGCACCGGGTGCATGAGGTCATCCGGGAGCTTCGCCCCGATGTGCCGGCCGTGCGGGAACTCCGGGCACACACCCAGCAGAGCCGGCACCCCGAGTTCGTCTGCCGATGCCGGTGGGACTGCGGCTCCCACGACCGCCGGAACCGGCAGGCCGACCGCGAACCGGGCGAAGTCCGCTACGCCGGCGGACTCACCGTCGCTGCCGTAACCCTCGGCGCGCCACAGCCGTCCACCGCAGGGCACTGGCCGGTCGGAAAGTGAGCAACGGCGCGATCAGGGCGATGCTTCAAGCCCTCGAAAGCCTGAACCACAGTGTCAAGAGGGCGGGCGAAACCATCGCGAAGCCTTTCTACAAGGAAAGGTTTGTTCATCCTGTCGAGAAGGATGCAGGCGGGGGTCCGGCGGTGCCGGAACGTATCGGGGCGGCTCGTCTCGACCCTCCCACAGTCGATAGTCGTGACGGCAGGGGCACCGGGCCTGTAATACGCCCGCAGGAGATCGAATCGCGGTACGGCATCCCAGCCGCGCGGCAGCAGGAGTTCCAGGCCTACGCCGACCGAAACGACTTGATGATCTATGTGCGGCCGACGAATCCGGACTCGGTGCGGTGGATCCAGGACGGCTCACCCGGTAAACCGGAGCTGATCAAGTTGAAGACGATCAATGCGCTCGATGTCGAACTCGGCGCCCCGGCCGACAGGCAGGGCCTGGTCGGATACTTTCGGTTCCCCGAGTCCGGGCCGGGCGATCTACGCCTTCCTGAGCGCGGCACCATCCCCGAGCAGCACTGGAATCGCTTGCGAGCCAGGCTGGATCAGCGCATGCACGAATACCGGACGCTGCAGCCGAACATGGCGGCCCACATCGGCGCCGGCCGCTTCCAGGTGCACGACGGGGTGGTGTACGGACGTGACGCCGAGGGTGAAATGCGGCCGCTCACCGGGGATCACGACCTGTTCGATATCCGCCACGCCGACGGGCGCAGGCTCACACCCGAAGAGAATTTCCTGCATTTCGATCAGGCACACCTACGCGACATGGGTGTCGAGCATCCACCGCTGGCACACTGGAACCCGATAACCGCCGGCGACTGGGGCGAATACCGGCGGCTGATGGACTCGCACGGCCCTGACGGCGAACCACTGGTGCTCTTCGCACCGCGTCAGGAGCCCACGCTCGCCCACGTAACCCCAGCCCAGCGCGCCGAGATCGCCGAAGACCGCGCCACCCTGCTACAAGCAGCGTTGCAGGACACCCAGACCCGCCTGGATCATTTGCGTGCCGTGTTCCCGGAACGTCGAGAGGACATCACAGAGCTGGAACTGCAGACCGGCGAAATCCACCAGATGATCAACCGGAATCTGGACGAAACTACGGGCACTCACCACGAAGACGCAGTCCCGCACCCAGGCGAGACATGATCCTCAATCCGCCACGTCTACGCCAAGATTTCCGGATCGCCGGCAATTCAACCCGATAGTCCGGTGCCACCCGCCGTGGTGGCGAGGTGGGCGTTGATGCGATTGAGCAGCAGGAAAAGCTGCACCCTCTCCTCGTGGTCGAGCGGGGCCATGATGTGGTTGTTGACACCGTCGAGGACTCCGTCGAGTTCGGTGAGGCGGCGCTCCCCCGACTCGGTGATGGTGATGACATTGCGACGTTTGTCGGCAGGGTCGGGTGCGCGGCGAACCCACCCGCCGTTCTCGAGGTCGTTGAGGACGGAAACGAGGTCGCTCTTGTACACCCCGGTCCGCTCGGACAGAGCCGCCTGGCTCGCCGGACCGAAATCGGCGAGCGCGGCCAGCACCACGAAGTGGTCCTTGCGCGCCCCCGCGGCATGCAGCGCCTCGCGCGAGACACGTGTCATCTGCGCGGCCGTCATCGAGGTGAGGCGTGACAGCTGCCCCTTCAGCCGCGTCGGGGTGCCGTCACCGTGATCGAAGCGCAGTTCCTCGCCGGTCTCCATGCCCAGAGCCTACCGCGCTTGCGTTAGTGCCACTAACGATCTACATTCGTTTATGTCACTAACGTTAGTGGCACTAACAGATTGAAGGAGACCGCCATGGCCGGCACCGAAGCTCTGATCCGCGACCTCACCGACCGCGCCGAATTGGCCGAACTGGTCGCCCGCCACAGCCTGTGGGTCGACGAGGGCTGCACCGGTACCGACCGGCTCTTCACCGAGGACGTCGTGGTGACTTCCATCCGGGGGGAAGCGCACGGCATCGAGGCACTCACCACCCTCGCACGCAAGGGGCACGACGCGTACGCCCGCACCCTGCACATCAAGAGCAACCTCGTGATCGAGATCGCCGGCGACACCGCAACGGTGCAGGCGCACGACCTCGCCGTCTACGTCCTCGACGACAAGTCGGAGTCCGTCGCGGCCGCGATCCACCGCTACCGGGCACGGCGCGGCACCGGCGGCTGGCGCTTCGACCGGCTCGACGTATCCCCGGTGGCGCTGACCGCACCGCTGGCCCGGGCACTCTAGACCGATTCGGAATCGAGAAAGACTATGCGGCACATGTTGTTCCGGGCCGTCGCTACCTGCGCCGCCGCCCTCACGCTCACCCTCACCGCCACCGCCTGCGGCACCGACGACACGGCCTCACCCGAGGGCCACATCTCCGCCACACCGACGAAAGACAGTGCCATGCCCACCTCCGCTTCGACCGCCGACCGTATCGAGATCGCCGACCTGTTCACCCGCTTCGCGCGCCTGCTCGACGAGCGGCGCTGGGACGATGCCGGCACCGTGTTCGCCGCCGACGTGCAGGTCGACTCACCCCGAATCCAAGTCCGCGGGATCGACAAGGTCGTCGAGTACATGCGCGGCGCCGAGGTCGACGGGGAGCACTCCCAGCACACCACCACCGACCTACTGGCGACCGTAGACGGCGACCGGGCAGTGGTCGAAACGAACTCGCTGGTGTTCTATTACCGCGAGGGCCGGCCTCCGCACCAAACAGCGGGCCTGCCCCAGACCTCCACCGCGGTCCGGACTTCGGCGGGCTGGCGACTCAGCGAGATCCGAATCACGCCCGCCTGGATCCGCAAGGACTGATCCCGCACGAGAACCTATCGCGGCCTTGCCGTGGTGTCCCGTGACCCGATCCACCACCGGAACACCGCGGCCACCCGCTACAGGCGTGGATCGTGGACCAACCGGAAATCGTGTAGCGGCTCCTCCCGAGAACCCGCGGCGGTGAACTCCCGGCCGACGACCTCACCCGCGGGCATATCGCAGTCTCGGCCCATCACAGCAGCCGACAGCACCAGCGGCGCTTCGTAGTTGTGCCAGGGCGTCACACAATGGGCGTCGTCGCCGACGGTGAGTGCTACATAGACCGGCACGCGCCCGTCCGGCAACACCTCGTAATCGTGGCCCGTGGGTGGTGCATCCCAGTCGACGCCGGTGAATTCGTCGCTCATGAATCCGTTCCTCCCTCGTCACCCTCGGGCCATCCTTGCGCACCCGTCGATCGCCGGTCACCGTTTCGGCCTACACACCGCCCACACCAATACCGCCGCCTGTTGGCGGCCTACAACGGCGCAGCCCGGGCACTCATCGAAGGGGCACTCGAGCGGCGTACGCGGAGGGCAGCGGAAACCCCGCGCTATCCGTAGGTCCACGGGTACGGGGCCGCGGGTTCCTAGGCTTCGGGGCGCACAACGGGCCCGGCCGACCGGCGGTGGCCTTCGGTACGTCGAGAGGAGTAGGTGCTGTGCGTTGTTCGCGAGTACTGACCGGGTGCGTCATGGCCGCCGTGTTCGGTTCCGGAGGATGGGCGCTCACTGTGCCGGTGGCCCAGGCCCAAGACGTGCCGGCCTACCGCTGCGGGATCGTGCAGCCAGGAGCCGATAGCGGTGACGGCCGGGCGAATGTGCTCGCCCGGCACTGCCACGCCGACAATGACGTTGCGCCGGAGGAGGGCGAAGTAGGCCAACTGGTGATCACTACGCCGCAGGGGCAACGGGTGACCTGTGCACGGGGCGAGGTTTATTCGGAAGAGGATACCGTCGTGGAGGGCTTCGACTGCCAGCCCGGTTGATCGGTACGGGCGACGTCATGACATGGAAGCAGTGCACGCCGAGCTGACCATCGCTCGGCCGGTCGAAAACACATGGCACGAGCAGATTTCGCGCTGCTCGCAAGCTGGACGCCTCTGATCGCGCAGCCCGGGCGCTCGTCAAAAGGAGCGCTCGGGCCGCGCACAAAGGCGGGTTGAGGCCGAGGCGGTCCGACTGCACCGCGATCGCCCCGAAGCACCGATCGGACAGCTCCGCGACCGCATGGGCCCGATACCTGCTTCGCGGCCCGTCGAGCCGGAGCCTGTCCCATCCATCGGACGGACCCCAACTACGTTCGGTGCCGAGCCGCAGGACGATTCTCGCCGGCCCCGCCGGGGTTCCCGTGGTTGTGTCGACGACCAAGTCGTAGGGGTAGCCGTGACCGTGTACTGCATGGAAGTGTCCCCGGGCCAATCCGGCCGGGTTCTTGCGACCCTTTCCCGCTGCTCGGCGACCTCCAGCGGGCAGGTGACGGCGACGAGCCGCACGTCCAGGCCGGCCAGTGCTTCACTCCAGACCGGCAGCAGGTCTGGGCTCAGGAGCATTTCGTCGATGACAAGGTTGTCGCCGCCGTGGGCGAAGGCGGCGGCCGCGGTGCACGCGGAGTGCAGTATTCGCCGGCCGACGGGACCGTAGCGGATGACCACAACCGGGTGGCCGCCGTCCGGCGGGATGGTGCGGTCGTACCAGAATCACTCGCGGCTGAGTGGGCCGTCGCGCCACCGCCCCAATTCGGAGGGATCAGGCCGAACAGTGTGTCGATGCCCCAGTAGACGAACGGGGTATCGCTCTCCTCCTGGAGGGCGCGTCGAAACCGGCTCGGGAAGGATCGGCAACGGCTTCCCCTGCTGCCCCTCTACCCGACTTCGACCACATATTTGCCCTGCACCCCGCCGGCTTCCAGCGCCCGATGCGCCGCGGCCGTCTCCTCCAGGGGAAAACTGTGTCCACTGCGGGGCGCAGCTTGTGTTCGAGCACGTGGCGGGCGAGGTCGTCGAGATCCTCGCGCTGGGGGTTGCCGCTGAAGAAACGCACCCGGCCGGACCCGTGCACGGCGCTGGCCAAGATATAGCCGAGGGAGGTCGCGGCGCGGGCCGGGTCGAAGGCGATGGTGACCATCCGTCCGCCGGGGTTCAGCAGGCGGCGGTAGGTCCGCATGCCGGAGCCCACGGTATCCAGCACGACATCGAAGCGGCCCAGGTCCTCTGGACGGACGGTTCGGTGGTCGAGGGCACGATGGGCACCGAGGTCACGGACGAAGCCGAGGTTGGCGGCCCGAGCCAGGGCGGTGACCTGGGCACCGGCCGCGCGGCCGAGTTGTACGGCGGCGTTGCCGACCCCGCCCGCCGCACCGCGGACGAGCAGGGTTTCGCCGGGGCGCAGGCCGGCTTTGTCGCGCAGCGCGGTGACCGCGGTGGTGGCCACCGGTAACGCGGCGGCGGCCACCATGTCCAGCCCGGCGGGGACGCGGCCGAGCCGCGCGGCGGGGACGGTCACGTATTCGGCCGCGCTGCCGAACCCGGCGGTGCGGCCGAGGACTCCCCACACCCGGTCCCCCACCGCGACCCCACTCGCGCCCCTGCCCAGCGCTGCGACCTCGCCGGTGAAGTCCAACCCGACGCGCTGGGGAAACTTCCGGCCGGTCAGCAGCCGGACGCGACCGGCACGGGCGGTCAGTTCGCCGCCGTTGACGCTGAACGCACGCACCTTCACCAGTACCTCGCCGGGCGCCGGGTCGGGTCGCGGTACCCGGCCCACATAGAGCACTTCGGGACCGCCGTAGCGGTCGAAGAGCACTGCTTTCATCATGCGGTCGTTCATCGTCCTACCTCTGCCGGGACTGTGCGGGGAACCGGCTCCGACCGTAGGCTCTCAAACGGACGGAACCGTCCGTTTATGCGGGAAGCGAGAGATACCGATGGCCGAATCCTCTCGGATCACCGAGCCCACCGGGGTGCGGGCCGACGCCCGGCGCAACCGGGAACGCATCCTCGGCGCGGCCCGGGCGGTCTTCGCCCGGCACGGGATAGACGCCCCGATGGCGACCGTGGCCCGGCGCGCCGGTGTCGGCGTGGCGACCCTCTACCGGCATTTCCCCACCCGGGACGCCTTGGTCCGCGGCGCGTACGCCCAGCAGATGCACACCTGCGCGCGAGCGCTTACCGAAGCCCTGGCCTGCGCCGACCCCTGGCAGGGCTTTCAGCACCTGATCGAAACGGTGTGCGAACTGCAGCGCGAGGAGCGCGGGTTCCCGGCCGCGTTCGTCGCGGCCTTCCCGGAGACCACGGCCGAACACGCACAGGCTCGCGAGCACGCCGAGCGCGACCTCATGATTCTGATCCGCCGGGCGCAGGCGTCCGGCGCGCTGCGGGCCGATTTCCGGCCTTCCGATCTCGCCGTGGTCATGCTGGCCCACTGCGGCCTGGTCACCGCGCTACCGGACGACCGCGCGGCGTCGCGACGGCTGGTGGCCTACCTGCTCCAGTCGTTCCGGGCCGACGCCGCCGACGGGCCACTACCACCACCGGCCGCGCTGTCCCTGCGTAGTCTCCCGCTTGCCGGGGACAGTTCTGGGTCACGGCGGCCTGCGAAGGTCTGACCTGCGGCAGCACTGCTGGAGGGCGCCGGCCGGCAGGCGTACCGAGAACACCGCCCCGGCTGCGCCCATCCCGAACCGACCTCGGCCGCGCTATCCGGGCACGGGGTGCCGGTGGCCCTGCGGCGGGGTGAGTTCGTCGACCACCACCAGGTTGCCGCCGGACTGTTTGGCCCGGTACATGGCGGCGTCGGCGGATTGCAGGAGACGGTCGGGGGTCGGGCGCGGGCACTGCGGGCAAACCGTCGCGTCGAAGATCGCAACGCCCACGCTCGCGGTGACCTCCACCGTGGTTTCCGGCGGTTCGGCGACGGCGCTGCGCAGGCGTTCGGCTTCGGCGCGGGCGGCCACGACGGTGATGGGGGCAGCGACCACGAACTCCTCCCCGCCCGTACGCGCCACCACCGCCGCCTCCCCCGCGGCATCGTGCAGGCGGCGGGCCGTCCGTACCAGCACCGTATCGCCGACGCGGTGACCCCAGGTGTCGTTGACGCTCTTGAAACGGTCGAGGTCGAAGGTCATCACGCAGATCGCGGGATACCGCTCCACCAGCTGCGGCAGCCGGCTCTCCAGGCCACGGCGGTTGAGCAGTTCGGTAAGGGGATCCGACAGCGATTCGGTGCGCAGCAGCCAGTACATGAGCTGCAGTGCCGGCAGCACGCTGACAGCCGACACGAGCAGCAGCCCGACCGCGACGGCGAGCCGCATATCTCCACCCCCGGTGGCGATCCGCACCGCGAACGCGATCCCCGACAGCACCGACCACACCGAATGCGCGGCCAGCACCCGGGCGCTGTGGAAAAACCCCACGTAGCTGCCGGTGATCAGCAGCAGCACCGCACCCATCGCGCCGAACAGCCGGTCCTGCACCTGCAGGAACTCCATGGTGAACAGCACGTCGGCGAAGGCGATGAGCAGCAGCGATTCGGTCTTGCCCGGCCAGGGCAGCAACCACCAGCGCAGTGCCCACAGCGCCCCGGACACCACTCCGATCGTCGATGCCACACCGGGGTTGCCGGGCGGTCCCACCGGCGAGCCCGCGATCACCGCGCCCATCACCGCGATCACCGCACCCGCGACGCCGATCAGTATCTTCAGCGGCCCCAGGGCGGATCGGGCCGCCAGGGTCCTGATCAGCCAGCGGTAATCGACGGGATCGCCCCACCAGGCTCGCAGTGTTTTGCTGTCATTCATCGACTCACCCTTGGTCCCGACCGCGTTACCCACCGTCGCTCGTACCGGGTGTGAGAGTTCTGCGAAATCTCACCAGCTCATCCGGTGCAGTCTAGGCCGAACGTACTCATATCCGGCACGCGACCATGTGTCCCAGCCCACGAACAACAGCCCGGGCGCATCGATCCGGCCCGTATTCGATGCCCGCATCGCGCAACAGCTCATCCGCCCGCGACACGCCGATTCCACAGCACACGCCGTACGCAATATGGCTACACAGCCATCCATCTCTAACTTTGCCGCATGGTCGGAGCCCAGCATGAGGCGATGCATCGGATCTTCCGAGACGATCCTGGTGTGTTCGCCCGCGCCATCCACGAACTGAATCTGCCGTTCGGGGAACCGGACATCGGTCGAGATACTGCCGACCGATGTCACCGAGATAGAGCCTCTCGAACGCCGGATCGACACGCTTCTTCGCATCACGACGCGGGACGAGATCTTTCTGCTGGCAGTGGAGGCCCAGCGCAGTGAGGACGCCGACAAGCTCATTTCGTGGCCCTACTACCTGACCTACTTACACAACCGGTACAAACTCGTTCCGCACCTGCTGGTGATCTGTCAGGACGAGAAAATCGCACGCTGGGCGGACAGACCGATTACCGCAGCATCGAACGGCCGGACCAGCTTCGTCGTCTTTCCGCTGGTCCTCGGCCCCCACAACGTCCCGATCGTGACCGATCCAGCAGAGGCGACAGCCGATGTCCCGTTGGCCGCGCTTTCCGCCATCACCCACGTGAACGACCCGTGTATCGGTGCCATACTGAAGGCACTGGCCGGCGCGCTGCAGAGCATCGACGAGAGCGACGCCGAAGTATTCGCCCTGCTCACCGAAGCCGGCCTCGGGAAGACCCCGGCCGGAGACACTTGGAGGCACCTGATGACCCTGACTTCGTCGATGATCCGCACGGTGACCACCGAACGCATTCGCGACGAAGGCCGTGCCGAGGAGGCTGCGGGCAGTGTCATCAGGGTCCTGGAGCGCCGTGGGCTTACGGTAAGCCCCGAGATCCGGGACAGGGTCGAGTCCTGCACGGACCTCAATCTTCTCCGTGATTGGCTCGACCGCGCGACCACCGCTCCATCCGCAGAAGAAATCTTCAACTGAGCGGTCTTCGCGCAGCTCCTATAGCTGCACGACGGATGGCGGATGGCGGGTCGATGGCTTCGGGTACGGCATCGGCCGGTTCGATCACGTTGCAGTTGATGGCTGCGGCGGCCGGACGGCACGCTCCGTCAGGCATCCACGACTTGTTCCTCCCGGGCCACGGGGTCTGATTCCGCCGCAAGGCGGCGCGGACGCGGTGCGCGCAGGGCCGGCAGAATTGCGGCGACCGCCAGTACCGCCAGTACGACACCGAGCACGATCGGGGCACGCAAACCGAATTCGGGAATGAGCCGGGCACCGATCGCCGAGCCGAGTACGACGCCGAACGTGATGAACGAGGTGTGCACCGTGTTCACGAGTACTCCGGTGCCTCCGGCGCGCTGGACGCGCACCGCCATCGCGGGGTTCATGGTGACGCCGACGAGACCGATGCCGAGCATGAACAGCACCGCGAGCGACTGGGAACCGGCGCCGAGAGCGAAACCGAGGAGAAAGACGATATTCAGCACCGTACCCACCAGTAGCGTCGGTACGGTGTGGTGATCGGCCAGCCGGCCGACGACGTAGTTACCCAGCAGAGTGGCGGCGCCGTAGGCGAGCAGGAGCAGCGGTACGGCGTCTTCGGAGAAGCCGGTGGTCCGGGTGAGAATCGGGGCGAGGAAGCTGAAGACCGAGAAAGTCGCGCCGATGATCAGCGTGCTGGAAACCAACGCCAGCAGAAGGCCGGGGCTGCGGAAGGCCCCGAGTTGCTTCGCGAACGTTTCCGTCTCGCTGTCCGGTGCGCCCGCATCGCCCGGGTCGCGGACGAGAGCCATGGTGAGCGCCGCTGCCACCGCGGTGAGGACGGCGACCGACCAGAACGCCGCCTGCCAGCCGAATCGGCCGCCGATGAAGGTGGCCAGCGGCAGGCCCAGCAGGGTACCGAGCATGAGACCGCTCATCGCGACACTCACCGCCCGGCCGCGGATACTCGGGTCGACCAGTCGCATGCACAGCGAGACGGCGAGGCCGAAGAACGCCTGCGCGGCGATACCGGTCACCACCCGGGCCACCACCATCACGGCATAAGTGGAAGCCAGCGCCGCCAGCAGGTTACCGGCGAAGAAGACGACGAAAACGATCATGATCGCGGCCTTCGGCGGGATCCGCAGCAGCGCCAGGATGAGCAGCGGGCCACCCAACGCCATGGCGACGGCGAAAACCGTGACGAGATACCCGATCTGCGCGATACCGGTGTCCAGGCTCTCGGCCAGTTGCGGCATGAGGCCGGCGACGGCGAATTCGCTCGTGACCATGGCGAAGACGCCGGCGGCGAGCACATATACCGCGGCGGGGACCGCGGGTGCGCGACCGCTGGGCAAGGTCGATGTCAACGAAACTCTCCTGACTAGTTTTGAAATGAACGTTCTAAAATCCGGCGCCGATGGCATCGCTCCCACAGGACTCCGAGCCTGCGCCCGCCGGTTGAGTGCTGGGACGCGGCGGGCGTCGCACACCTCTCGCGCGCCTGCCGAAAAGCGCGCTCAGCCGGCGCGGACCGATGGCGCGCCCGGATCTCGGCGCCACCTGACCCGGACGCGAGACCCCCGGCACTCAGCGGCATATCGGCGCCACACGCCGACCCGACCACACAGGGCGGCGCACGGGCCGTCATCGCCGCGGTTGCGGTCGGCGCAGTTTTACTGCGGCGGGTCGAGCGCAGGCGCATATTCTGTAACAAAATGTCCAGAACTGCTCCGCGCCACAGGGCCTGCCCGCACATACCGGCTCAGCCGTCCAGCCGCTGCGGCCGCAGCCCGCGCAGGGTAGCCGCGATGATCTCCTCGGACCACGCCGCCGCGACCCGGCCCTGCGACGACACCCGCAACCCGGCGACCGCCGAGTTCACGAACGCCGCGAGACCTTCGGCGGAAATGCTCGTGGTGATTTCCCCGGTCGCCTGACCGGCCCGCAACAACGTGGCGAGCAGTTCCAGTCGCGCCGCCGTATCGCGGCCGATCCGTTCGACGCTCGATTCATACGCGGGATCGTCGGCGAGTTCGGTCACAGTGTTCACCGCGAGACATCCCCGCGGCGCACCGGACGCGGCCCGTTCGGACTCCTCGGCCGCCACCCGCCGGAGCAACGTCTCGATCCGTTCGAGCGTCCCCCGGGCGGTGTCACCGACCACTTCGGCCGTACGTGCCAGCGTGTGGTCCAGGTACGCGTCGAGACATTGCGCGAACAAATCATCCTTGCTACCGAAGGTGTTGTAGAGGCTGCTGCGCCCGAGTCCCGTTGCGCGACAGAGGTCTTCCGCAGTGGTGGCATGCAGGCCCGCCCGCTGGAACTGACTCGTGGCGGCCTCGATGACCTGTTCGCGTTCGAAGCTCCGTGGCCGTGCCATGATCCGACCCTAACGGATTCTGTAACGAATTGTCCATAATCCGCCGGGGAGCGCGCACCCCGTTGCCCCGACCGTGGGCATTCGCGATGATGGGCCGATGAGCAAGGTCACGCTGTCGACCGAACTGCCCATACCCGCACGCGACGCCTGCCTGCTGGCACAGCGCCCGGAACTGTTCGAATACGTTGTCGCACCCTTGCTGAGCGTGCGCGATCTCGACTTCCCCGACCCGATCGCGCCGGGGGTTTCCGGTTCGGCGCGGCTGTGGTGGTTCGGCCTCGTCCCGAGCTGGACCCATCGACTCACCCTGATACACCTCGGACCCACCGAGATCTACACCAACGAGGGCGGCGGTCCGGTCCGCGTATGGAACCATCGCCTCACCTTCACCCCGCTCGACGAGAACCGGTGCCGATACACCGACGAGATCGAGGTGGCGGACGGCTGGCGCGGGGTCGGCGTCCGGCTCTTCGCGCGGCTCATGTTCCGGCACCGGCAGCGCCGCTGGCGCGAACTCACCCGGGTGCTGGCGGCAAGCGGCTGGGTCCGCGGGGAACCGCGGTAAGCCACGCAAGAGCCGGGTGGAACCCGCAACAGGCGGAAGCACCCAGTGCCCGCCTGCCGGGCGCGGTGCTCAGCCCACGTCGCGGCGCAGCCAGGTGATCTCGGCACCCTCGCTGCCGGTGCGGTAGACCTCGAGGTCCTCGTCCCAGGCGGTACCGAGCGCTCGATCGATTTCGGCGGAGAGGTCGTAGGCCGAATACCGGCCCAGCTCGCGGGCGGCCTGCAGCATGACCCGCAGCCGCATCTCGCTCACCATCACATCCCCGTTGGCACTGGTGGCGCCGTGCCACAGGCCGAGGTTCGGCACGAAACTGTAGCGTTCACCGTCGACCCCCTCGCTGGGATCCTCGGTGACCTCGAACCGCAGCACCGGCCACGAGCGCAGCGACTGGGCGATCCGGGAGGCCGTACCGACGGGACCCACCCATTCGGTGGTGGCGCGCAGTTGGCCGGGTGCCGCGGGTTGCGCCGTCCAGCGCAGTCCGGCGGGGCTCCCGAGCGCGGCCGCGAGCGCCCACTCGATATGCGGGCACAGCGCGGTGGGCGACGAGTGGATGTAGACCACACCCGCCGTCTCCGCGTATCGAGTCGATGCGCGCACCACGTACACCTCCGGTTTCGACGATGCTCGTCTTCCCCAACGATCCCGTCGACAAGGCGTTGCCCGAGTGTACTCGAGTGCCCGGTGTTACATGTGTTACTGCGCGGCTGTGTTGCGGGCGAGTGTGGCCTCGCCGATCACCGAATCACTGAACGGAGGCCATACTTCACGCGACCAGTCGCCGAAATTCTCGTCGCTCAAGGCGACACATGCCACCTGGACCTCCGGGTCCACCCAGATGAACGTGCCCGACTGCCCGAAATGGCCGTATGTCCGTGGCGAGTTCGCGGTACCGGTCCAATGCGGTGATTTACCGTCGCGGATCTCGAAACCCAGCCCCCAGTCGTTCGGCCGTTGCGAGCCGAACCCCGGCAGAACCCCGTTGCTGCCGGGAAACTGGACGGTTGTCGCGGCGGCATGGGTCTGCGGCGAAATGAGCCGTGGCTCGAGCAGTTCGGCGGCGAAACGCAGCAGATCGGCCAGGGTGGAATGCGCGCCGTGCCCGGCCGACCCGGTGAGTTCGGAATCCGGCATCCCCAGCGGCTCGAAAACGGCCTCGCGCAGGTACTGCGGGAACGGGATCCCCGTGTGCCCGGCGACGAAATCGGCCAGCAATTCGAAACCGGCACTCGAATAGATCCGCTTGGCGCCGGGCCGGGCGAGGATATCGGTGGTGTCGAACGCGACCCCGGAGGTGTGCGCCAGCAGGTGCCGGACGGTCGAGCCCTCCGGCCCCGCGGGCTGGTCGAGTTCGATCGCGCCTTCTTCCACGGCGATCAGCGCCGCATAGGCCACCAGCGGCTTGGTCACCGAGGCGAGCCGGAAGACTCGCTCGGGCGCCCCGGCCGACCACCGGCCGTCACGGGTGACCACGCCCGCCGCCGCATTCCGGACCGGCCACCGCTGGATCTGCTCGAGTGCGCGCACACCCCCGAGATTACGAGACTGCGCAGTTCGCGCGGAATCCGCCCGAGCGCTCGTGCGCACCCCGCCGCCGGACAAACCGGAGAACGCAGCGGACTCGGCGGACAGACACCGACCGGGAGCGCCGTCACCCCGGACATTTCTCCGATCGGGTGCAGCGCAGAGCACGTCGGCCGGAGGGCTCCCTCTACGCTGTGCCGGGGCGCCCCCTGCCCCGCGAGTGAAGTAGCCGGCCCATCGGCGGGTCGATATCCCGATCCCGGCTGCGCGCTCGCAGCCGAGTCACGCTCAGGATCATCCGGCCGAAACCGGGGCCGCCGGGCCGGTGTGCGACCGCCCGGCAGCCCGGAGCGCGATCCGCGAGCGCCCCCGGTTACTCCCGCCTCGGGAATTCAGCGATCGGCATCGGTGTACTTAATAATGCCGCGAATATTCTTGCCGTCCAGCATGTCCTGGTAGCCCTGGTTGATATCTTCCAGCGCATAACTGCGGGTGACCATATCGTCCAGGTTCAGCTGACCCGACTTGTACAGCGAGAGCAGCTTCGGAACGTCCTGGCGCGCATTGCCGCCGCCGAAGATGCAGCCCTTGACCGTCTTCTGCAGCATGCAGAGCAGGAAGTTGTTCATCTTCACATCGAAGGCGTCCATCCGGCCCATGGAGGTGACCACCAGCGTGCCGGCCTTCGCGGTGAGGATCAGGCCTTCTTCGATGTATTCGCCCTGCATCTCGCCCATGGTGAGAATGACCTTGTCGGCCATCCGGCCCTCGGTGGCCTCCATCAGCGGCATGATGGCGTCGGCCATGCTCGCGTAGGTGTGGGTGGCGCCGAATTTCTTGGCCTGCTCCAGTTTCCACGGGTTGGGGTCGATGGCGACCACCTTCTGCGCCCCGGAGAGCACCGCGCCCTGCAATGCGCTCATCCCGACACCGCCGATGCCCACGATGGCCGCGGTCTCCCCCGGCATGACATTGGCGACGTGGGTGGAGGACCCGAAACCGGTGGGCACACCGCAGCCGACGAGGCAGGCCACCTCGAACGGGATCTCGGGGTCGATCTTGACCACCGAGGTGTGATGGACCGTCATGTACGGGGAGAACGTCCCGAGCAGGCACATCGGGATGACGTCCTTACCGCGGGCCTGGATCCGGAAGCTGCCGTCGCTGACCGACTGCCCGGAGAGCAGGCCCATCCCGAGGTCGCACAAGGCCATGTTCCCGGATACGCAGGCCGGACAGCGGCCGCAGGCCGGGATGAACGACAACACCACGTGATCGCCGACGGCGAGGTCGGGCGGAGTGTTGGGGCCCAGTTTGGTGATGACGCCCGCGCCTTCGTGGCCACCCATCGCCGGGAAGGACGGCATCGGGGTGGCACCGGTGACCATGTGGTGGTCCGAATGGCACATACCGGCGGTTTCCATCCGGATCTGCACCTCACCGGCGCGGGGATCGCCGAGTTCGATTTCCTCCACGGACCACGGCTCGTCGATCCCCCACAGGATCGCGCCCTTCGTCTTCATTCGTGTCCGACCTCTCGCATGCGCGGGCTTTCATGTGACAGCCTCCACACTACGACACGAACTGGAACACGTTCTAGTGGGTTGGCGAAGAATTTCCGCCGAGAACCGGTCGGCCGACCATACTGCCGCTGCCACCACCCGTGCGCCGCGCAAACCACACCTGATCCGCCCGCGTCCACCGCCGATACCGCAACGGCCGTCGACCCGGCCCCGAACACGACGGCGGCCCCCCGCAAAAGCCGGGGGGCGCCGCAGCGCCCGAAAAATTAAACAAGTTCAAACACCCACACGCCGCGCGCCCCCCCGCAC
>NZ_JARWPM010000146.1 GCF_029869215.1 Nocardia carnea | reverse complement strand
CGGATACCTGGGCGGACGCGCGGGTGGAGCAGGTCGATACCCGGACGAGCGCGGCGGTAGAGGTCGCGGTTGACGGCGATGAGGTGTGCGAGGGCGCGGCGCACCCGCGGATCGGTACGGCGGGTGCGGCCCGCCCCTGCGTTCAGCCCCGCGAGAGAATGCGGCGCAGCCGCGAGTATCGCGGGGCTGAACGCAGGGACCAAAGGGGGCCGAACCCCGGGGGGCGGGGGGGGGGCCCGAAAAACACCCCCCCCAGGGCCCGCCGGGGGGGGGGGGCCGGGGCCCCCCCCCGCCCGGGGGGGGGGGGGGGGCGCCCCCCCCCAAAAACACGACGAAACGATAAAAGGCCCGCGCCCGCGTGGGCATGGACCTTCCATCGAGTGGAGTGCGCCCGAAGGGATTCGAACCCCTAACCTTCTGATTGCTCCTGCTGTATGGGGCTGTCTGTTGAAGTCCACCGGTTTACGTTGCCCGACAGCAAAATTCGAACTTTGTCTCGGTCGGATGTGTGGGTCTATACGGGCGCGTCTGCCTACGTTTGTGCGACCAAAGTAAGTCCGACGCCTCGACTCAATATGGATGCGATGGTGTCGATCTGAGGCCAAGAGCGACACGCCCGAGGGATGGAAGCGGCCGACACGCCGGAAGTTTATCTGTCCCCATGCTGTTGGTTCGTCTACCTGGGCGGATGGAACGCTCTCGTCGGGCTTGATGGCGATATGCACACGATTTCCACAGGGATGCAGGGTTTCTCAACAGGTTATCCACAATTTCATCCACAGGTCGGTTTGGCACTGCCCTTGTGGGTCTGGTGGACTCATGGCGCTCGAACAAAAGAGCGAGGTTTCGCCAGTTCACCGCGGTGGGGATCGTTGTGTACTTCTCTGTCGCAGGTTGGTGGAAGGCTCTGCTCATCCGAACTGGATACGAGTGCGGCCTCTACCTGTTCCCGCAGGTAGAGGCCGCTGTAAGCCAACTGCCCCAGACATGGAAGGACGAGGAGGCGCTATGAGCCTAACTCTGAAACCGCAGAATGAGCACCCCGATCCGATCGAGCCGCAGCGCAAGAAGATGCACCCCCTCCTGGTGCTTTCCTTCGCTGTCGGTCTGGGCGTAGCAGCGGGATACCTGGATAGCTGGGATACCGCCGTCAACGTGCTCATGGCGGTGATGGCGTTGTTCAGTCCGGCGAACCGCGGGCCGGCAACACCGAGTAGGAGTTCCAATGGCGTGAACTGAAGTCTGGGTGCCCGGAGTGGGTGCTTTGGCCCTGCTGGCTGGTGGTCTGCGCGTACAGGGGCTGGCTTCCCCGCCTGCCCCATAGGGCCTGCCTTTCTCGCGTAGAGGCTCCGCGGTCAAGGGTGGCGATAGCCATCACGTAGTGACGCCCTTGGGCGCCCTTGACGGTGGAGGGGCGCGGGAACACAATGCAGGCCACCAGTCAGCAGGGCCACGCGGCCGAAGGTCGCGCATTTGCACTGGTAGAGCGGTTCAAGATCGTTGAAACCGTTTGTTCGGCAACTTGATTCAGGCACTATCGGTGTATGACTGAATCTCGTCAGCAGCGTCGTGCCCGTGAGCGTGCCGAGCAGAAAGCCGCCACCCGGCCTGGTCCGAACCTCAGGCTCGCCCCCGAGGTGAGCGAACCTGATGTTGGATCGGTAACCGTTCTCGAAGTTGATGTGGAGTGGAATGAGGACCGTGACCAGCCTGATCAGAGTTTCTGGTCAGTGGCATGGGCCGAAAGCGACTCGGATACTGAGATTCGGGAGATGGTCGACACCTTCGAGGAGGTGGTCGAGATAATCCGCAGCGATCTCGCGCAGAGCTTCGCCGGCGAGGTGGTCCGGGTGGAATGGACGTTGGACTCGGACGCGGAGAAGGAGCGGGATCGGTTGGGTATCGAGCTTCCCGCGGGTCACCCCCTGGCGGACTGAGGACCGGACCACGGCCAGTCATCCCGTTGGAGACGTTCGATCTGCGTCTGAGCTGCGGAAGAGCAAGTCGGGTACGGCTGGCGTCGTGCCCACACTTTTCGGTTGTAGAAAATTCGGCAACTCGGATCGGTGGGTGCTGGCGTAGGCGCGCTGCCGTCGGGCCGACGCGCCGGCGGTACGGAGCGTGCGGAGTTCAGCCGTTGCGCGGCGGACCGGCGGGGGGGGGGGTTGGGCCGGGCCGGGGTGTGGGGGTTGGGGGTATTTTGGGACGCCCGGGGAGGGGGGGGG
>NZ_JARWPM010000145.1 GCF_029869215.1 Nocardia carnea | reverse complement strand
GAGGATCTGCGACATGAACGGCAGCACCGGCATCTCACCGACCCCACCACCGGGCAGTTCGGCCAGCCGCTGTTCCTCCGCGTCCCCCACCTGCGCGATTTCGGCGAGCGCCGCGACCGTCCGATGCTCGAACACCTCCCGGGGGGTGAACGCGATACCGCGGGTACGCGCCCGCGACACCAATTGGATCGACAGAATGCTGTCCCCGCCGAGTGCGAAGAACGAATCGTCGGCGCCCACCCGTTCCACACCCAGCACCTCGGCGAACACCTCGGCCACGATCTGCTCGGCCGGAGTCGACGGCGCCCGGAACGCGCGCGCTTCGAAAACCGGTGCCGGCAGAGCCTTACGATCCAGCTTGCCGCTGCTGTTCAGCGGCAGTTCTGCCAGCACCACCAAGGCTTCGGGCACCATGTACGACGGCAGGCGACCCACCAGATCGGTGCGCAACGCATCGGTGTCGATCGCGGCGCCGGCGGACGGCACCACATAACCCACCAACTGATCGCCGGCGGGAGTATCGCCGCGCACCACCACCACGGCCTGTCCGACCCCATCGGTATCGGTGAGCGCGGTTTCGATCTCGCCGAGTTCGATACGCAGCCCACGCAACTTCACCTGGAAGTCGGTGCGGCCCAGATACTCCAGTTCTCCCTCGGAATTCCAGCGCACCAGGTCGCCGGTGCGATACATCCGCTCACCGGCGCCGTACGGATTCGCCACAAAACGATCCGCGCTCAGATCCGGCCGCGCCACATAACCACGCGCCAACTGAGTACCGGCCAGGTACAGCTCACCCGCGACACCCACCGGCACCGGCCGCAACCGGCCGTCCAGCACATACACCCGGGTGTTGAACACTGGCGCACCGATCGGCACGATCGTCGTATCCGCGTCGGTAACTTCGTGATACGTGACGTCGACCGCGGCCTCGGTCGGACCGTACAGGTTGTGTACCGCGGTACCGGTGAGCTCCCGCAACCGCTGCGCCGGTTTCGGCGGCAACGCCTCACCGGAGGAGAACACCATCCGCAGCGAACCACAGGGCGCGCGGTGACCTCCCGCGGCAGCCGGTTCGGGAAGTGAACCGACGAAGGCACTCAACATCGACGGCACGAAATGCGCCACCGTCACGCCCTCGGCGTCGATGACCTCGGCCAGGTAGGCGGGGTCGCGATGACCGTCCGGTTTCGCCACCACCAACCGCGCACCGATCTGCAACGGCCAGAAGAACTCCCACACCGACACATCGAACGTCGACGGCGTCTTCTGCAGCACCACGTC
>NZ_JARWPM010000144.1 GCF_029869215.1 Nocardia carnea | reverse complement strand
ATATTCCCCCCCCCCCCCCCATCGGGGGGGCGCCCCATCCCGGCCAAACCGGGGGGGGGGGGGTTCCCCGGGGGGGGGGGGGGGGGGGCTTCCCCCCCAAAAACCCCCGCCGCACCCAACTGGTCCCCGATGTCCACGCCTTTCCGGGTCATATCGCCTGCGACGCCGACAGCCGATCGGAAATCGTGGTACCGCTGGTCCGCGCCGGCGACCTGATCGGCGTCCTCGACCTCGACAGTCCCCGGCTCGCCCGGTTCGACGAAATCGACCGCCGGGGTATCGAAGCCGTCGCCGAAATCTTCGTCGACTCCCTGACCACCTCCTGAACTCCGATTCGCGTTCGCCCCGCGGCCGCTACCGGGCGAGTTCCTCGGCCGCACCGCGCGCCACGTCGTCCGGCAGCACCGTCGACCTGGGCCCACCGAGCCGGTAGCGCGCACCCCGGTGCTCGGGCGGCAGCCGGTCACCGCGTTCGAACAACGCGTTGCGCAAGGTCCCCGGCACATACCCGGCCGGGTAGGCGCCGCGTTCGGTGAGCACCGGAATCACATACCGGACGATGTCCTCGAAGGTCCCGGGCGTTACGGCGTAGGCGAGATTGAACCCGTCCACATCCGTCTCCGCCACCCATTCCTGCAGCCGATCGGCCACCGTCTCCCCCGACCCGGTGAACACGGGCCCGATCCCGCCGATACCCGCCCACCGGCCGATATCGCGGACCGTCCATTCCCGGCCGTCGTCGTCGAATTCCTGGAACGCGGCCACCGCCGAACGGATCGCGTTGCTCTCGACCGCGCCGATCGGGGCGTCGAGGTCATAACGGGAGAGGTCGATACCCATCCAGCCCGACATGAACACCAGCCCGCCCTCCACACTGGCGTAGGACAGATACTCCTCGTGTTTGCGCCGGGCGGCCTCGTCGGTGGCGTCGGTGACGATGGTCGCCAAGGCGTAGATCCGCGCTGCGTAACGGTCGCGTCCGGCGGTCGCGAGTGCGTCGCGGATGGTCGCCACCGTCTGGGTGAGCACGCGTTTGGACGGTGCGGCCACGAAGATCGCCTCCGCATTCTCCGCCGCGAAGCGCACCCCGCGCGGTGACGCCCCGGCCTGGTAGATCACCGGGGTGCGCTGCGGGGACGGTTCGGACAGGTGGATACCGGGAACGGTGAAATGCTGCCCCGCGTGCCCGATATGGTGCACCTTCGCCGGGTCCACGTAGATATTGCGCACGGGGTCGCGGACCACCGCGTCGTCCTCCCAGGAACCCTCCCACAGCTTGTACAGCACCTCCAGGTATTCGTCGGCCTGGTCGTATCGGTCGTCGTGGTCCAGCTGATCGTCGGCGCCGAAATTCCGTGCTGCCGAGGGCAGATACCCGGTGACCACATTCCAGCCGACTCGTCCGCCGGTCAGGTGATCCAGCGTGGACAGCCGCCGCGCGAACGGATAGGGATGCTCGAAACCGGTACCGGTGGTGATCCCGAAGCCGAGGTGGTCGGTCACCGCGGCCATGGCCGAGACCAGCAGCAGCGGATCGGCCACCGGGATCTGCGCACCCTGGCGCAGCGCGGCGCGATCGTTGCCGCCGTAGACGTCGTAGGTGCCGAGAACATCGGCGATGAACAGCCCGTCGAACCGGCCGCGCTCGAGCAGGCCCGCCAGCTCGGTCCAATAGCTCAGTTCCTTGTACCGGTGCGATCGGTCCGCGGGATGGCGCCACAGTCCGGGTGACTGATGCGCCACGCAGTTCATATCGAAGGCGTTGAAACGGATCCGCCGGGTCATCGTGCCGCTCCGCCGGTCCGCTCGCCCGCACTCCACGCGAACGGGAGTTCGGCGCCGTTGAGCAGGTGGTCGCCGATGGCGCGGGCCTTTTGGATGGCCGGGTTGTGCACCGAGATGGTGCGCGCGTTGCGCCAGTGCCGGTCCAGCCGCAGGCCCTCCGACACGATCGAGGCCCCGCCCACCTCGAACAGCCGGCTGGTGGCGGGGAGTACGGTGTCGATCACCGAGAGCTGCGCTTGGGCCGCCGCCAGCTCGACGGCCACCAGGGCGCCCTCATCCTGCGCCCCGGCGGCCAGTACATCGTCGAGTAGTCCGGCGACCGCCAGCACATTCGCCCGCGCGCTGAACGCGGCCGCCGACAGCTGACCGATCACCTGCTGCACCAGCGGGTCGTGGCGCGGTATATCCGCCACCGAATGGGTGTACCCGCGGCGGCGGCGCGCCACCCACTCACGGGTGTCCCGTTCGGCGCGCTGCGCGATGCCCGCGAGCACGGCGAGCTGCACGAGCTGCAGGTAGGCCGTCGAGTAGGTGGGCCCGGCGACACCGTAGCCCGGTCCGAGCACCCGGTCGGGCGGTACCGCGACATCGGTGAACTCGGTGGTCCCGCTGGCCGTGAGCCGCTGACCGAACCCGTCCCAGTCATCGTGCTGACGCACGCCCTCGGCGGCGGCGTCGACGAGCACCGCGACCCGTTCCCCGTCGCGGTCGGCGGCCACCAGAATGTGGTCGGCGTACAGCGAGCCGGTGCTGTAGTACTTGGTGCCGTTGAGCAACCAGCCGTCACCGGACGGGGTCAGCCGGGTCTGATACCGGTCCACCGCGCCGGTGCCGGGTTCGGTGATCGCGTTCCCCACCAGCGTCCCCTGCGCCGCCGCCCGCAACCACTGGTCCCGTGCGGGCCCGGGCTCGGCGAGCAGCTGATCCTCCACGAACGCGAAATGCACCCGCAGCGCCTGGGGCAGGTTGGATTCGGCGGCGGCGAGTTCGATCAACTGCCGGAACAACTGCCGCACACTCGCGCCGAACCCGCCGTATTCGACCGGCACCCGCAGGGCACCGAACCGCGCCGCGCGCAACCGGCGGACTTCGTCGTGGGCCGGCCGGCGGTCGATTTCGCGGTCGACCGCGCCCGCCGCGATCTCGGCGTAGACCGGCGCGAACAGCGTGTCCAGATCGGCATCGGAAACAGGTTTCGGTGCGGTGGAGGTCATCGGTTCACGATCACCGACCGCGGGTGAACACTCACCCGTTTCGCGCAGCCAGATCGAAACGCCTGCCCATCCGTACCCCGAACAGCGTCACCGCCGCCGAACCGGTGGCGCCTTCGAGCCGCCCCTCTCACGCGCGATACCCGAGAGGCCGCCGTGAGTACCTCGTCGAACTCTGGGCCGGAAAAAAATCCCGGCGATCGGAACGAGTGACCGATCGGTGCGGGGCGGTCAGAATCGACGATCGGTCCGATCCCCGGAGCCCGGCCGGGCAGCGCCCGCCGGCACTCGGCGGTTCGACCCGCGACCCGACCGCCCGCGACCCGCGAAGGATTGCCGAATGAGCCTGTCGTTCCACTGGTTCCTGCCCACCTACGGAGATTCGCGTGGTCTGATGGCCGGGGGGCACGGCACCGCCATGTCCGGCGACCGGCCCGCCTCACTGCGCTACCTGAACCAGATCGCGGGCGCGGCCGAGGAGAACGGCTTCGAAGCGGTACTCACCCCCACCGGCGCCTGGTGCGAGGACGCCTGGCTGGCCACCGCCATGCTGGTGGAAACCACCGAGACCCTGAAGTTCCTGGTGGCGTTCCGGCCCGGGCTGGTGAGCCCTACTCTCGCCGCGCAGATGGCGGGCACCTTCCAGCGCCATTCCCGCGGCCGGCTGTTGCTGAACGTGGTGACCGGCGGCGAACCGCACGAACAGCGCGCCTTCGGCGACTTCCTGGACAAAGAACAGCGTTATGAACGCACGGGGGAATTCCTGCACATCGTGCGCGAGCTGTGGGAATCGCGCGAACCGTTCACTTTCGAGGGCAAGCATCTGCGGGTGCAGAACGCCCTGCTGAACAACCATCCCGACCCCGTGCCCCCGGTGTTCTTCGGCGGGTCGTCCGGGCCGGCGGGTCCGGTCGCCGCCCAGTACGCCGATACCTACCTGACCTGGGGTGAACCCCTGCTCGCGGTCGGCCAGAAGCTGGACTGGATCCGCGGCCTGGCCGCCGACCGGGGTCGCACGCTCGATTTCGGTATCCGCCTGCACGTGATCACTCGCGATACCTCCGAAGCCGCGTGGGCCGAGGCCGACCGCCTGCTCCAGGGCATCGACCCCGCCGATATCGAACGGGTCCAGAACAATCTGGCCGCCAGCGAATCCGAGGGCCAGCGCCGGATGCGCGAACTGCACGGCGGCAGCACCGACCGGCTGGAGATCGCGCCCAATCTGTGGGCCGGTGTCGGCCTGGTCCGCGGCGGCGCGGGTACCGCACTCGTCGGCTCGCACGAGGAGGTCGCCGAACGGCTGATCGAGTACTCCCGTCTCGGTATCACCCATTTCATCCTCTCGGGCTACCCGCACGTCGAAGAGGCGTACTGGTTCGGCGAAGGAGTGCTGCCGATCCTGCAGCAGCGCGGTGTGTGGCGCCGCGCTGTCGACCGGGCCGCCGCACCCGTGGGCACACCGTTCGCCACCGCCTCCACCAGCTGAAACGGACCGGCGACACCCCGCTCGACGTAGCGCACCGTTTTGCCCGGAATCGGGCTACGTTAAGGGGGTGGGTGAGGCGATATCGCTCGGTGCGGTCCAAGAGACCCTGTTGATTCCCCTGTACGGCCGCGCGCAGGATGCCGGGCGGCCGGACAGCATTCTCCGCGATACCAAGGCCATCGAACTGGTCTCCGCGATCGACTACGATTTCGCGAAGTTCCGCGGCCCTTCGCTGCCGGGCTCGGTCCTGCGGGCGTCGATCTTCGACGAATACGTGCGCGCCTTCCTCGCCGACCATCCCGACGCCACCGTGGTCGACCTCGGCTGCGGGCTGTCCACCAGATTCGACCGCCTCGACAACGGCCGGTTGCACTGGTTCGACCTCGACCTGCCCGACACCATGGCACTGCGCCGCAGATTCTTCACCGACCGCGACCGCTACACCATGCTCGACGGCTCGATCCTCGATACCGACTGGTTCGACCGGATCCGCGAACCCGGCGGCCCGGTGTTCCTGCTGAGCGAAGCGGTGCTGCTGTACTTCCCCGCCGGCACCGTGCACGCCACGCTCGCCCGGATCGCGCAGGGTTTCCCCGGCAGCCGGCTCGCGCTGGACACCGGCGGTG
Source organism: Nocardia carnea (assembly GCF_029869215.1). Taxonomy (GTDB): domain Bacteria; phylum Actinomycetota; class Actinomycetes; order Mycobacteriales; family Mycobacteriaceae; genus Nocardia; species Nocardia carnea_B. The sequence continues at coordinate 13,438 of NZ_JARWPM010000144.1, read as the reverse complement.
CGGCGATGCTGGGCAGCCAGGACCGCAACCCGGTGTTCAAGCAGGTCAGCGCACGAATGGAATGGTTGTGCGACGATCCCGGCGCGCTCGCCGAATACGGTCTCCGGCTCCTCGACTCGCGGACCTTCGCCACTCCCCAACCGGCCGTGGCCCGCATATGGCCCCGGCGCTACCGAATCGGGATGAAGCTCTTGCGCGCGGTGTTCCCGCCGCCGGTCACCACCTACAAGATGAATCTCTTCGAAACCGTCGCACCCACCAGCTCGTAGGAAGCCGAGCGCGCGGCAGCTCGCTGCGGAATGCGAATCGGCCCGAAGCGGCCGGCGGAATACACTACCGCCGAACCGCTTCGGGCCTTGTCCGGTCGATTCCCCATGGGAGGAAGCCGTAGCAGGTCAGAGCTTGCCGCCCCCACCGACCAGCCACGGATTGAACGCGCACACCAGCGGCTGCGCGGGATCCAGGGTGTTCAGGATGATCGACAGCACCCGCGGCGAGTACATCATGTTCAGGTGGTCGGACAGATCCTGTTCACACCCGTCTTGGATGGTGATGTTGCGAACCGTCGCCCCCGGGCCGGGGGTGAGGAAGGTCGAATCGAAGGGGGTCGTGATCTCGTCGTAGCGGCTGCCCACGATCGTGTAGTTCACGCCCGGCAGCGTGTCACCACCGGCGTTCAGGTTGTTGATGAAGTTCGACCCGACCGTCTGCTGGATACCGGAATGGCCCACGAAGATCTCGACCAGCCCCAGCACATCGATCCCGAGGTTGTTGATCGCCCGCCCCAGCGCACCGATTCCGAGCAGTGTGGTTCCGTGGTTCGTGGCACCGAAGGTCATCAGGTGGTTCACCTTCGGGGCGCCACCCTCGAACTTCATGTACTGCCGCGAGACCGCGCCACCCTGGGAGTGACCGACGATATTCACCTTCTGCGCACCGGTGGCCGCCAGCACCCGGTCCACGAACACCGCGATCTGCTTGGCCGAATCCTCGATGTAGCCGGTGCCGTTGCGGCCGGGCAGTACCGGTCCGACCCCACCACCCTGGATGAAATTGGAACGGCCGTAGTTGAAGGTGAAGACGCAGTGCCCGGCGTCGTGGATCGGCTGGGAGATATAGGCGAAGTTGTCGTAGGCGTTCTCCCAGGTGCCGTGGATCAGTACCACGGGCTCCGGATGCTGCGCCGTCGGCTTACAACTCCAATCGTTCGAACCCGGCGGAGCCACCTCCGGATTCAGCAGGCTGTGCCCGAAGGCCGCCAGGAACGCGGTGGCCGGCGGCCCGTACCCCACGGTGTCCGACGAGAATCCGCCGGACAGACCGGAACTCGACCCGGAACCGCCGTAGCAGTCACCGGACCCGTTGCCCGACCCGGTGCCGCTCCCCGAATTACACGCCGACCCCGACGCACTGCCCGAATCGACGATCGGCTTCGCCGCCGGATCCTTCAGCCCCCCGGCGATCACGTCGGCCAGCTGCTGCTCGGTCGGCGCCGCAGCGGGCTGGGCGTTCACGCCCACACCGGGCAACCCCAGCGCGAGAATCGCGGCGCCCGCCACCACAGTGGTACGCAGCGACCCGCGGATGGTTGTTCGCTTCATCAGTTACCTTTCTGCGCACAGGCGCGGTCCGGTTCCCGCAGTGGTGAACCCATTCGCCACACCTGATGACAGCCGATGACGCTAGAACCGATTCGCCGCCATTTCGGTAACCGAAGGAACAGTCCGTGGAATTCACTAACAGCTTTCCGCGCACTCGGGGCCGCGCACAGAATTTCCGGGAACGGCGGCCCCGGAGGCAGGGCTTTCCGCTATCCCGATTGACGCAGGACAGCCTGGGCCACAGGGTATCCGGGCAGCCGGAAACACCCCGAACTGCCCCGACCGGAAAGAAACCGGGACGAACCGATGGGGCCCCCCGCGGGCTGTCGGCCGACTCCGGCGATATCTGTAAACCGCTCTGTGATCAGCCGGCGGGCCACGAATTCCGGTTATCTTTCACCACGCCGCCGATTCCGTGATGGGATGCCGCACAAGGAAATCGCCGGAACGGCCGGAGCTGGCGGCCGCGGTCCCGCGAGCAAACAATCAGCACGCGCATCACCTCCGTAGCCGGAAGCGCCACGAAGACCTGTTCGGCATTGCCGCCGGATCCGGCAGAGGCCGAGCAGGCCGCCGGAGATCTCCGCCGGCGGCCACTCGTTTCAGTCGCCGCGCCGGCGCTGGATTTCTTCCGCGATGCGCTTGATACGGGTCAGGCGCGAATCCCAGGTCCGGCCGACTTCTTTCAATTGCCGGACCGCCCGGGCCAGCTGCGCCTCGTCGACCTCGTAGCGCCGCTCGCGGCCCATCGGCGTCGCGTGCACGAGCCCGGCCCGGTCGAGGACCGTCAGATGTTTGGTGACCGCCTGCCGCGAAATCGGGAGACGTTCACTGAGCCCGGTCGGCGTACCGGGCCCTTCGGTGAGCAGCAGATCGAGCAGCCGGCGCCGGTTGGGGTCCCCGATCGCCGACCACAGCTCGTCGTCGACGGCGACCGTCATCGCAGCACCACGGACGGCGCGTAGTCGCGGAGCTTGGGCAGGTACAGGTCCCAGCCGTGCTCGTGGTCGTGGAACGCCTGCTCCAGCATGGCGGCCTCCCAGCCCTTCTCCCGCCAGCCGCTCTCGGTCAGATGCAGGATCGTGCCGCCATCGGCGGGTTCGAGCTCGAAGGTGACCAGCAGCGAATTGCCCGCCTCGGGCAGCTCACCGTCCGGAGCGATCCAGCGGAATACGAACCGGCGCGGCGGTTCCACCTCGACCACCTTGATCGTTTCCGCCCCGCCGTGCTCGTCGAAGACCAGTGTGCCGACCGAGCCCGGTACCGCGTCGAAGGTCGCGTCGTCGGGCCACCACAACTTCATATGTTCGGGCCGGCTCACCACTTCGAACACGATTTCGGGCGCCGCATCGATACGGATCTCGCGCTCCAGTTTCCCGAATTCCATCCCGCACCTCCATATAGGCAACCATTGGTTGCGCATGACATTAGCCCCGAGACTCCCTATATGCAACCTTTTGTTGCTTATTAGGGGCCCGTTGCCGCCGGCCGGGCACGCCGCAGTGTCACTTCGGTGCCGGAATCACCTCGACGGTCCAGGTGAGGCCGTGGGCGGAGAGGGTTTCCAGGAAGCCGGCGGGATCGAAGGCTTGCGCGGGAGCCCGGACGCCGGCGCCGGTGCCACCTGCCGCCAGTCGCCGAGCTGCTTCGACCACGGCGACGGCGGTGGTTCCGTAGGTGTCGCGGCCGCGGATGACTCCCCGGGTCTGCCGACCTCGATGATCCACGGCGTCGAGCAGGTAGGTGAACTGCTGCGCGGCGCGCTCGTGCTCGGTCGGTCCTGCGGGAAGCCCGGCGATCGATTCCGGCGTGATGGGCGTTTCGAGGCCGGCCTTCAACGTTGCCTCCAGCAGGCTTTCGACATGATCGACCTGCACGTGCCGGGGAATGGTGACCACCTCGCACGTCGGGAGCGCGGCCATCGCGACGGACTCCCCGCCGGGCAGCGTGATTCGATCGCGCCGGGCCGGAACGCCGCTGCGCCAGGCACCGTCGTCATAGGTCAGTCCGCCTGACCGCATAGTGCCCATCGTCACCAGCGCCGAGCGCAGCGATCCGCGTGAAAGACCGGCAGCACCGGAGATGAAGTGGCTGACGGTGATCTCCGCCAGCGGCCCGGTCCGCTCGCCGATCACCTGCGCGAGCAGGTCGCCCGGCAAGCATCCGTCATTGACCGCCGGCACGACCGTGACACCCGCACGCTGGGCGGCGCCGTCGAAGGAATCGAAAACGCCCTTTACATATAGTTGCTCTCCCGCGGTGTCGACATAGTGGGCGCCGGCGGCGATCGCAGCATCGACCAGCACTGCGCCGGAAGTGGTGAACGGTCCCGCACAGTTGATGACGACATCGCTACCCGCCAAAGCGGCGACGAGGCCGGCACGATCGCCGAGGCCGGCCACCCGGAGCTCGGCGCGGGGAATTCCGACCTCGGCGGCCGCAGATTCCAGCCGCCTCCGATCCCGGCCGGCGAGCCGGACTTCCATCCCCCGGCGGGACAACTCGGCAAGGGTGAGCTTGCCCTGATAGCCGTTGGCACCGTAGACGGTGATGAGCATGTCAACTCCTGTGGCTGATCGAGTCCGCCGCATGATCAGCGGCGATTCGAACGTAAAGCCACAAACCGCGACGTTCAATGCGGCATACTCCAGGATTCATACGAATCCGTCTCGATGTAACTCTGATTTGATACTTTTGATGCGTGGATCCCCTTTCCGATGTGGTGGCCGCGATGCGGATCGGCGTGCCCCATTCGGGCCGTGTCAGCCACCATGCGCCGTTCGGGCGGCGGTTTCCCGCCTTCGATGCCGCAGGATTTCACGTGGTTCTGGCGGGCACCTGCTGGTTCCTGCCCCCGGCCGGCGATCCGATCGCGCTGCGGCCGGGAGATATCGTCCTGCTCCCCGGAGGATGCGCCCATGGGCTGGCCGACGATCCGGCCACCCCACTACGTCCCGCTGCCACCTCGTCCCGCCGGGTGAACCCGCGCCCGCCCCGGCCGGACACCGCCACCGAACCGGGACCGGAGACCGTACTGCTGTGCGGTGCGTACCTGCTCGATCGAAACCGGTCGCACCCGATGCTCGCCGACCTACCCGAGTTCATCCACCTGCCCGCCCCGGAAACTCGCCACACCCCGATCGGGGCGATCGTCGACCTACTCGACGGCGAACTCACCAGCGAGCAGCCTGGACACGATGCCTTGCTCCGCTCGCTGCTGGACGCCCTACTGCTGCACATCCTGCGCCGCTGGCTCGACCGCCGAGCCGACACCGGGTGGTCGGCCGCGCTGCACGACCCGACTGTCGCCGCGGCGCTCTCGGCGATCCACGGCTCGCCCGGCCACGGCTGGACTGTCGCCGAACTCGCCGCCCACGCGGGGGTTTCGCGGGCAGGCTTCGCCCGCCGATTCACCGAACTGATCGGCCGGCCGCCCATCGCCTACCTCACCTGGTGGCGCATGACCCTGGCGGCTCGGCAACTGCGCGACACCGACACAGCGCTGACGGTCATCGCCCGCGACGCCGGCTATTCCTCCGAATTCGCGTTCGCCCACGCGTTCAAAAACGAATTCGGCTGCCCGCCAGGTCAGTACCGGAGAATGAATCGGCCGGTTCATCGACCCGATCGGTACACGGCTCGATCGAGCAGCTCCGCGGCTCGCGCAGCCAGACCCGCCGCCGAATCGGCGGAATAGCCCCGGCCATCCGCCACCCAGGACAGCCCACACCTACATTTCGCGGTCCACGTCGGCAGCCGCACGGCCGCTGTGCCGCCACTCCGGAATCAGGTCGCCGGGGTGATGACCATTACCCTCACAGAGTGACCGCTTCGCAGCACACCGGCCGGACCGCGCCTCGCGCGGCGGTCGCGGATGCGCTGCGCGAGGATATTCTCGCCGGGCGGTTGTCACCTGGGGATCGGCTGCGGGAAGTGGATCTGGCCGAGCGGTTCGGGGTTTCGCGGATCCCGGTGCGCGAGGCACTGTCGCAGTTGCAGAGCGAAGGGTTCGTCACGCTCGTTCGGTATCGCGGGGCGACCGTTTCCGCGCCGTCCGGGTCGGCGGCGCGGGAGCTGGTGCAGATCCGGCGGGGGCTGGAGGTGCTGGCGGCGCAGCTGGCGGCGGAGAACCGGGGCGGGGCGGTGGCCGGGGAGCTGGCGCGGGTGGTGGAGCTGGGGCGGTCGGTCGATATCGCGCACGACCACGACGAGTTGCCCTCCTTGACGCTGCGGTTTCACATGCTGGTGGCGGAGGCGTCCGGAAATCAGCAACTCCAGGTCATGCTGGAGCAGATCTTGGAGCGCGTGTCGTGGATATTCGGCCAGCGGCTGGATACCAGGACGCCCGTGTCGTGGAGTGATCACGCCGCGATCGCCCAGGCCGTTCTCAGCGGGTCGCCGGTGCAGGCGGGTTACTTGATGGACGAACACATCGCCCGCGACGAACGCCTGCTCGACGACCTGGATGCCGACAGCGCCGGGGACTGAGCCCGCCGCACCGCACCGGCGCCGAAGGCCGGCCTCGCGCGACACGGCTCTCCGTCGTGGTCCCGTAGTACGAGGGATGGGCCGGATCCATGACTTCGAGCGGCCGGGGCCGTTTCCGCACTTGCCCGGCGCCGGGGCTTTCTCCTTGCGGTGAGGTAGTCGTCCAAAGGTTGTATACAAGAATCTCGCCATAGCTCCGATCACTTGCATAGTTCACGGCGATGGAACGTTGAGCAACATCGCGGAAACGTTGTTTGTATACAAATTCTGGTGTTGCTTATTTCTTCTGCCCGAGGCCAGGTCCTATGTCCACCGACGCCGCCCCGCCCCAGTCGCCGCCGCTGAATCCACCGCCCACACTGTCCTTCTGGCGCACAGCGCTTTTCGGTATCCAGCATGTGCTCGTCATGTACACCGGCTGTGTCGCGGTGCCGCTGGTGTTCGGCGCCGCGCTCGGGCTGGACACCTCCACCATCGCGACCCTCGTGAACGCCGACCTGCTGGTCGCCGGCGTCATCACCCTGGTGCAGGCCCTCGGCATCGGGAAGTTGCTGGGGGCGCGGATGCCGGTGGTGGCGGGGGCATCCTTCACCGCGGTGACGCCGATGATCCTGATCGGTGAGGAGTACGGGCTGTCCGCGGTGTACGGCGCGATGATCGCGGCCGGGATATTCGGTGTGCTGGTCGCGGTGCCGTTTTCCAAGCTGGTGCGGTTCTTCCCGCCGATGGTGCGCGGGGCGGCGGTCACCATGATCGGGCTGTCGCTGATCGGCAAGGCCGTATCCATGACTTTCGGCGACGAGCCCGCGGGTGGCGCTCCCCTGGCGCTGGCGGCGGGGGTGGTTGTCACCATCATCGCGCTGATGCGCTACGGCCGGGGGCTGATCGCCCAGTCGGCGGTGCTGATCGCACTGGTGCTGGGCACTCTCGCCGCGGCCGCGTTCTCACTCACCGATTTCAGCGCGGTGGGCAGCGCCGCCTGGTTCGGGTTGCCGAACCCGTTCCTCTTCGGCACCCCGACCTTCCCCATCGCGGGCATCATCTCGATGTGCCTGGTGATGCTGGTGATCTTCACCGAGTCCACCGCCTACCTGATGGCTACGGCCGACAACCTCGGCCACCCCCTGGACCGGAAGCAACTGGCCCGCGGATTGAGTGCCGACGGCGCCTCCGCGGTGCTGGCCGGTTTCCTGACCTCGTTCCGGACACGATCTTCGCGCAGAACGTGAGCCTGGTGCGGATGACCGGTGTCGCGAGCCGCGGCGCGGTCGCCGTGGCCGGCGGGTTGCTGGTGGCGCTGGGCCTGGTCCCCAAGATGGGCGAAATCGTCGCCAATCTGCCGGGGCCGGTGATCGGCTCGGTGAGCCTGGTCATGTTCGCCACGGTCGCGGGCGTCGGCATCGCGACGCTGGCGCGGGTGGATTACCGCCGTAACGACAACCTGCTCGTGGTCTCGCTGGCGATGGGCATCGGGATGATCCCGGTGGTCGCCCCGGAGGTGTACGAGGGGCTGCCGTCGTCGGTGCGGATCATCGCCGGGGGCGCGATCACCAGCACGGTCATCGTGGCGTTCGTCCTGAATCTCCTGTTCAACCATCTCACCCCGACCCGGACTTCGAAGGAGAGCGCCGTATGACCGGTATCGCCCTGCTCACCGTGCCCACCGCCGACCCCGGCGATACCCGCCCCCTCGATACTCTCCGCGAATCCGGTTACAGCTCGGACGATCTCGTCTCGGTGATCGGCAAGACCGAAGGAAACGGCTGCGTCAACGATTTCAGCCGCGGCCTGGCCGCCACGGTTTGGGAGCCGCGGATCCCGGCGGCCGCGGTCACCGTGTTCTCCGGTGGCACCGAGGGTGTGCTGAGCCCGCACGTGAACCTCTTCGTCCGCGACGAGGCCCGCCATCCCGGGTTCGATCGCGGCCTGGTCGCCGCGGCCCGGCGCAGCCGCGCGCTCGAACCCGCCGAGATCGGCCGTGCCGCCCAGGTGGACACCGTCACCGATACGGTCGGCAAACTGCTGGCCGAGCTGGGTGTCACCCCGGCCGATGTGCATCTGGTCCTGGTGAAATGCCCGCTGCTCACCTCCGATGCCATCGCCGCGGTGTACGCCGCCGGACAGGTACCCGTCGCGACCGACACCTACGCGTCCATGGGCCACTCCCGGGCGGCGAGTGCGCTGGGCATCGCCGTCGCACTGGGTGAATGCGATCGGGAGACCGCATTGCGCGCACTCGCCGGGGAGACCGACGTGTGGTCGGCCCGCGCCTCGGCCAGCGCCGGTGCCGAACTCGACGACTGCCACATCCTGGTGATCGCCGAAAGTCCTACGGCGGCAAACCCGTTGCGGGCGGTCCACGGCCATATGGCCGACGCCATCGACCTCGCCGGGGTGCAGCGGTTGCTGTCCCGGGTGGCCGCCGAGGGCGGCACGGTGCGCCAGATCTTCGCCAAGGCCGAAGCCGACCCCACCGGTTCGGTACGCGGCCTGCGCCACACCATGCTCACCGACTCCGATATCAACGCCACCCGGCACGCCCGCGCCGCCGTCGGCGGCCTGCTGGCCGGGCTCAAGGGCGACGGCGCGGTGTACGTCTCCGGCGGTGCCGAACACCAGGGCCCGCCGGGCGGCGGCAGCATCACCGTGATCTACGAACTCCCCACCCCCGAACGGAACGACGCGTCATGACCACCACCCGCACCGAAGTCGAGAACAACTGGGAGATAGAGGAATTCGAAGACCGCCCGGTGCCCGCCGACCGCCGCCGCGGCCTCGGTTCGGTCTCCGCGGTGTGGTTCGGTTTCCCGATGGTGCTGACCTGCGCCATCTTCGGCGGGCTGATCGTGTACTCGCTCGGGTTCTGGCTGGGCCTGCTCGCCATCGCGGTCGGCAATATCTGCATGCTGCTCTACGTCGGCGGGCTGAGTGTGATCGCCGGGCGTACCGGTAAGAACTTCGCGCTCACCGCCGCCGAGAGTTTCGGCAAGGCGGGGGCGTTCCTGCCGTCGGCGTTCCTGGCGACCATCGTGATCGGCTGGTTCGCCTTCCAGACCGGAATGGCGGGCGCGATCCTGCACGACACCCTCGGCTGGCACGAACAGTTCACCGCGCTCGCGGCGGGGATCGCGTTCATCGGGGTCACCCTGCTCGGCATCCGGGCGCTGTCGGCGATCGGTATGGTCGCGGCCCCGGTCTACGTGATGCTCGGGCTGGTCGCCGTCGGGCTGGCCGTCGCCGACGGCGGCGGTTCACCCACTTCCTACCAGGGCGGCGCGGGCGCGGCCGCCATGAGTTTCGGCGCCGCGGTGACGCTGGTGATCGCCTCGTTCGTCGATTCCGGCACCATGACCGCCGATTTCACCCGGTGGTCGCGTAACGGCCGCGAGGCCTTCCTCGCCGCCGCATCGGCGTTCCCGGTGGGCAATTCGATCGCGCTGGTGATCGGCGGTCTGGTCGTGGCGCTCGGCGGCAGCGCCGATCCCGCGGCCGACGGCGGGAATTTCCTCGGACTGCTGGTCGATCACGGCGGGTTGCTGGTGCCGCTGGCCGTGGCGTTCGTGTTCATCAACCTGGGCTCGGTCTGCGCCCACTGCCTGTACAACGGCGCGGTGGGCTGGAGCCAGCTCTCCGGCGGCAAGATGCGGCGGCTCACCCTGATCCTCGGCGCGGTCGGGGTGGTGCTCGCGGTGGCAGGGATCTGGTCGTACTTCGAGCAGTGGCTCAACCTGCTGGGCGTGATCGTGCCGCCGATCGGCGCGGTCGTCATCTTGGATCAGCTGGTCCTCCCCCGGTTCGGGCTCGGCGCCGGCGACCGCCGCGCCCGCTGGCACCGGCCCGCCTTCCTCGCCTGGGCCGGTGGCGCCGTCGCGGCCCTGATCACCCACGAGTTCGCGCCCTGGCTGTCCGACGCCGTCATCGGTTTCGTGGTGGCCGCCCTCATCCTCACCCTCTGCGCGACCCTCGCCGCGCGACGCACCAAGGAGATTCCCGCATGACCCCCACCACCGTGGACGCCACCCCCTACACCTGGCCCTTCGACGGCCCCATCGACCCGGCCCGCACCGCGTTGCTGCTGATCGACTGGCAGACCGATTTCTGCGGCCCCGGCGGCTACGTCGACCAGATGGGCTACGACCTCGCACTCACCCGCGCCGGCCTCGAACCCACCGCCCGCGTGCTCGCCGCGGCCCGCGATATCGGTTTCACCGTTGTTCACACCCGCGAAGGCCACCGGCCCGACCTGTCCGATCTGCCCGCGAACAAGCGCTGGCGGTCCGCGCAGGTCGGCGCCGAAATCGGCAGCGTCGGGCCGTGCGGGCGCATCCTGGTGCGCGGCGAACCCGGCTGGGAGATCGTGCCCGAGGTCGCCCCGATCCCCGGCGAACCGATCGTCGACAAACCGGGCAAGGGCGCCTTCTACGCCACCGACCTCGACCTGCTGCTGCGCAGCGCCGGTATCACCCACCTCGTGCTCACCGGGATCACCACCGATGTCTGCGTGCACACCACCATGCGCGAAGCCAACGACCGCGGCTACGAATGCCTGGTGCTCGCCGACTGCACCGGTGCCACCGAGCAGAAACACCACGAGGCCGCGCTGAGCATGGTCACCATGCAGGGCGGGATCTTCGGCGCGGTCGCCACCTCCGACCAGCTGCTCGCCGCGCTCGGGAAGCAGACCGTCACCGCATGAGGGTCGTCCTGATCCACGGGGTCGCCACGGACAGCCGGGTGTGGGCGGCCACGGTCGCCGCACTCGGCCCCTCTGTGGACGTCCACTGCCCCGACCGGCCCCAATCCGGTGATATGGACACCGAAATCGCCGCCCTCGCACCGCTGTGCGAGGGGGCGTTGGTGGTCGGGGTCAGCGGCGGAGCGACGCTGGGGTTGGAACTCGCGGCCCGCGGGGTGGAGTACGCCGGGGCACTGCTGCACGAGCCGGCCGCGGGCTCGCTGGCCCCCGGACTGCTCGACGAGGTCGCGCGGGCCTTCGCCCGCGACGGGGTCGCCGGATTCGGCCGCGCCCTGTACGGATCGTCGTGGTCGCCGGAGATGACCGCTGCGACCTCGGAAACGGTCGCAGGCGAACTGAGCATGTTCCGCCGATTCGAACCGGAACCCCTCGGTACGCGGGCGGGCCGGACCACCCTTTCCGTCGGGCAGAATTCACCCGCACCCCGGCACGATTCGGTGGCCGCTCTCGCCCGAGTCCTCGGCACGACCCGATACGAGTTTCCGGGTGTGGGCCATGCCCCGCATCTGGAAAACGCACCGGCCCTCGCCGAAACAATCAACCGCCTTTCCGGCGCCGAGCATCACAGCAGACCGGCCGTGTCGTGACCGGACAAAGCAGTTCGGCTGCACGGTAACCGACCACGCCACCTTGGGATCGAGGCTCACTCGGGTGGTAACCGACGGAGAGATTCACTGATCCGTTTTCGTGACTGGTTGGATTCCTCCGGACCCGGGGGAACGCGGAACGGATCTGCGCACTTCCGTGGTATCGATCGTGGAGCAGTGCGCCGCCACCGTATCCACCAGACGGGCACGAAACGAGGCAGGCTCGACTGTCCGGACACCACCGGCCTCCGACAGAGCGTCCGGTAGCGCAGCGGCGAGTTCCCGCGTCCGGGCGACCAGCCGCTCCGGATCGGTTCCGATACTGTGGGCGAATTTCGCTACGTGATGGAGCGTGACTTCGCCGAATCGGGCGCGACCGCCGATCGGCATGGCCACTCTGCCGAGCGCCGATCCGCGTTCGGGGTCGTACGGAAGCGAACTCGCCACGTCATAGCTCGGTGCGAGGACGACGTCGAAGCCGTCGAGGATCACCGAATAGTTCTTGGCGTGGGCGTCGGGTGCACCGAGGAGGTACTGCGCAACGACGTTGTCCGCGAACCGGTCCACGTCCTGTGGGGTGGCCTCCCGACCCAGCAGCCGGGCTATCGCAGCTGCCGAAGGCCCACCTTCGGATGCATATTTCCGCTCCGGACGCACCGCCAATGCTTGGCACATGTCTTCCTGATGCAGACGAATCACTGTTCCGCCGGGAGCCGGCAATCGGTCGTACCGTTCGACCACCAGTGCGGGCTCGCCGTCGAAATCGGTGAATTCGGATACCGCGGCGCTTATTCCGAGAGCGGCCAACGCCCGCAGACAGAGATGTTCGTTGAAGGCCTGGTCGCCGAAGCGTGTGATTCCGGGTTTCACGATATGAGTGCTCGCGGAGTTGCCATGTGCGTACGCCCATTTGCCGTCAGCTGTGCGCACGATCGCGAACTTGGATTGGGCCCCCGCAAGGCTCCAGCGTTCATCGGACCGGATCCAGTACTGAGGCGCTCGTCGCAGCTCCCGCAGCCGGTCGCCGATCTGGCGGTCGGTGACCGGCTCGACGCGGCCGGGGCGGGTCAGCATCTCTTGGAGTTCTTCGGGCGTGGCGAGCTGGACCGCCCCCGCGCAATCGCGGCCGATCTGTTCCAATAGTTCGGTCGGGTCACCGGAGGGAACTCCGAGCGCGCGGGCCAGCCCTTCGCGAACGTTCGCGTCATCGGGCAAAAGGTTCATCAGCCACGGCGCCGTGACCCGATGATCGTAGGTCCGCGCGGCCACCGGCATCGACAACGACAGTGGAGTGGGCTCCGGGTCGTCGGCATAGTCCTCGAGGTAGGTGAACCGAGGGCGCCCACCGGTATGAGTCACCGCGCCGGCGACCCTGCCGTTCAGCACTACGAGAAGGTCACTCATGATCGTCGAAGGCGCTTGATTCCGGCGCCTGCCCACGCCGAATCCTGCTGATCAGGTCCTGCACTGCCTGCCTGTCTTTCTCCGGGGCCGCGCGCTGCTCCGACGGGACAGCCACCAGCCGCATCCCCAGCGCGTCGGCGATTTGCGCAACACCGGCGATCTCGCTCCGCGGGCTACCTGCCTCGACTCGGCTGACGAGCTGACGGGAGACTCCGGCCAGCTCTCCCAGTTGATGCTGGGTCAACCCCGCCTGCATACGAGCTTTACGTAGCGCCGCACCCAGCTGAACAATACGGCGGGGGATTCGCGACTGAGCCATGATGTTAGGGTACCGCAACATCATATTGGTGACGTAAATCCATAACATCTTCGAGGTACATACGATTTTTTAATCGATTGATGTCATGGTTCCGCAACATTTGCCTTAGGTTATGGAACCATAACGTTTCGGGTGGTGGTTCGGCTTCGCGGCCGACGGTGCTTCGGGCCCCGCTCGGTCGGGGGGGGGGGCGGGGGGGGGCGCCCGGGCCCGCCCACACGCCAAGGCGGCCCCGCCGTAGCCGTCGTCATAGCTGTCGTCGTAGTCGCCGGAATACTGTTCG
>NZ_JARWPM010000143.1 GCF_029869215.1 Nocardia carnea | reverse complement strand
TGTGTTTTGGTGTTTTTCCCCGCCCCCCCGCCGGGGGGGGGGGGGGGGCTGGGCCCTGGGCCCCCCCCCGGGGGGCCCGGGGTTCGGGGCCCCCGAAGTCTCGTTCTTCACTCCGCCGCTCCTCCGCTTCGCTCCCCCGCTCTGTCGCTCCAGAACGAGACGGGCCCCGAACCACGGGTGGACCGCGGGGCGATAGCGGGTGGGCGATCCGACGAACCGAGACGTTCGAACAGGCCGAGCAGGTGGGCGAGGGCCCGCCGAGTGGTTTGCCGCGACCCGGTCGGGCATCCGGGTTGCACGGCAGCCTCAATGGCGGCCGCTCGAGCCCGGCGCAGGTCGCCTCGGGGGCACGGCCTCGCCGTTTCTCAGGACGCTGTGCACTGTGTAGCGCCACCGCGGCGGCCGGCGCCGTTGTCCGGGGACCATCAACCCAACGGACGGTGTCTCCGGGGGCGAGGCCGATGGGCAGCTTCCGCCGGCGAACGCCCGCCGGGCCGCTCGATCTCCCCGACCGGGCGAGGTCTTCTCGTTGATGGTTCCCGTCGCGGATCCGTGGACGGGGCCGAACCACAGAAATCGGCGAGGCGATGTACCGCCCGGGCCGCGGAGGCGCGAGACCCGGAAGCATACGAAGGCCCCGCTTCCGCCCACTGGACTGCGAGTGTTTATCATGCGCGCCGCTCCGGCGGCAGGCGGATGACCCCGTCCGATCGGGCAAATCGGCGGCGAGGGAATGGGTTACGGCGGTTTACCACCGAGTTAAGGGCGAATGTCGGCTCGGTGTGGCGTCCGGGTGTGTCGCCGAAAGGCGCGCAAATCCGGAGATTCGGCTTAAGGTCATCTTCATGACCGACGCCACCGACGCCGACGCGCCCGGTGCGGCGGGGGGTTCCCCCCCGCCGCCGCAGATATACCACCCCGCGGTGGGCAAGCATTTAGGCGGCCGGGATGTGGGGCGCGATTTAAAACACGAGGTGCCCCCCGGGGAGGTAGTGTTAGGGCGAGG
>NZ_JARWPM010000142.1 GCF_029869215.1 Nocardia carnea | reverse complement strand
GGTTACCGGTCCGGGACGCGGGCCGACGGGGCCGGGGCGTGGGCCACCGGGACCGGGCGGCCGTCCGCCGGGGCCGGGCCGGGGGGCGTTGGCGCTGGGTGCGGGACCGCGGTTCGGTGACCCCGGACGCTGCTGCGGCTCCCGTCCCGGCAGCGGCCCACGCGGGCCGCGGCCACCGCGCGGGTCATCGCCGGATGGGGTCTCGTAGGGCGAAGTCACTGACAAGGTCTCCAAAGCTCGTATCGGTCTGCTCGGCCCGCGCACCTGTGCCGCATGGCACCCGGTGCGGCATCAACCATCGGGCCGGGCGGGTTCATTCCGCGGCGGTGCGCCGGTTCACCCGGGAGCGGGAACGCCGCTGCGGCGTCTGCCCGAGCACATAGGACTGCACCAGATGATTCCAGCTGCAGGTCCGGCACACCTCGACGACATGAACCGAGAACTCTTCTCTGGACTCCGCCAGGCGTACCAGCTCTTCCGGGCTGCGCGCAGAACCCGCGATCGGCCCCAGGCCGTCGCCGTAGACCCAGGATACGAGAGTGAGCTGTTCCTTCCGGCAGATAGGGCATGTGACCTCGCTCCCCCGGCCGTGAAATTTGGCCGCACGCAGCAGGTAGGGATTGGCGTCACATACCTCGGCGACATCGACACGGCCCGCATAGACGTCAGCCAGCAGCGACTTGCGCCGGAGCGCATAGTCCACCACTTGCCGCTGAATTCGCACGCTCCCAGAGTAGCCGTGTTGTATTTCTGCCGCCCGCGGCCGGATTGGATTCGGGTCGGCGGTACGGACCCGGCCGGGCCGCCGCCACCCCGCGCCGACCTCGCCGGAGGTCTCCGCGCGGGGGCTGGGTGGCCACCGCAATCGCATGGGCGCATATCGGCCGCCGCACGTGCAGGGGTTGGCGCATATGTGCCAGAACCGGGGGGTCGTGTGCTCGTGTGGCGACCACTACAGCGGGATCGGACCCTGCCTCGCCGCATCGCACTCGACGTAGTATTCGCGGGTGTCAACAGCAAGGCCGGGCCGTAACCGGGCGCGTGCCCGCGATCGTGCGGCAACTGCGGGCTCGGGCTTTTCCGGCCGGTACTTCGCCGTCCTCACCGCCGCCGCGCTGGCGACGGCGTTCGCCGCGTACACGCTCACCAGCCGCGGTACCGACACCCCGGCGAGCGAACCGCCGGCCCCGACCTCCACACCTGCTGCCGCAGCGGGTACGGGCGCCGATGAGCCCGAGTCGCCGGCCACCGAAACGTTGGTCTTCGCCCCGCCGAACCTCGTAACCGGCCCCGGGATCGCCCAGTTCATCGCCGAGTATCGCGAGCGCTTCGGCGATACCGTGGCGGACGAGGTGTGGCTGTATCCGGACCACGGCACTATCGAACGCGCCGTACCCGGGCAGCCGAACCGGCTGGTGGGCTACGACTACCGCGGCGGTTTCGATCAGTCCGCCGATCCGACCACTCGCCCGGTCGACACTCCCACCGTGGACCTGGCCGCACTCGATACCGATGCGATCGGCCGCGTGCTGACCGAGGCCCCGGCGGCCGCCCGTGTCCCCGATGGCGCAATCACCCATCTGAGCTACGCGGCCGATAACTTCTCCCCTTTCGAGGGCGTGCCCGCGGTGAGTATCTACGTCTCCAATTCGTTCGACGAGAGCGGTTGGCTACTGGTCGGTACGACCGGCGATATTCTCCGGGTCTGGCCGTTCGAGGGGTAGCGGTGGCGGGATAGTCTCGGGCAATGCTGCAACCCGGGGCGAGCGTCGCCGGCTACCGGATCGTCCGCCGGATCGGCGCCGGCGGGATGGGGGTCGTCTATCTCGTCGATCACCCCCGGCTGCCGCGCCAGGATGTCTTGAAACTACTCCCGGCGCACCATTTGGACGACCCGCAGTTCCGCGGCAGATTCGACCGGGAGGCCGATCTCGCGGCCCGGCTGAAACATCCGAATATCGTCACCGTCCATGATCGCGGAGTCGCCGACGGTCAGCCGTGGATCGCGATGGAGTACGTGCCGGGTACCGATGCGGCCGCGCTGGTCGGGTCGGCGGATATGACCCCGCGCCGCGCGGTACACATCATCGACGACGCTGCCCGCGGCCTGGACCACGCCCACCGCCACGGCATGCTGCACCGGGACGTGAAACCGGGAAATATCCTGGTGACCCCGGACCCCGACCGTGAGTTCGGCGAACGTGCACTGCTGACCGATTTCGGGATCGCCCGTCTCGCGCTCGAGGGCACCGACCTCACCCGTACCGGTGAGGTGATCGCGACGGTGGCATACGCCGCGCCCGAGCAGTTCACCGGCGGTCCCGTCGATCACCGCGCGGATGTCTACGCGCTGGGATGCACGCTGTTCGTCCTGCTCACCGGCGAGAAGCCATTCGCCATGGACAGCGCCGCCGCGGTGATCAGCGCACATCTGCACACCCCGCCGCCACCGGCCTCCCGGCGCGTTCCGGGCCTGCCACCGGCCATCGATGCGGTACTTGCCCGGGCGCTGGCGAAGGACCCCGCGCAACGCTACGACTCGTGCCGCGCTTTCAGTGCGGCCGCGCTCCACGCGCTCGAGCCGGCCCCCGACCTCGGCGCCGGCGCGCCGCCCGCCGGTCCGCACACCACAGTCCGGAAGGTCGCGTCCGGAGTGGGAACGTCGGGGCCGGAGCCCGGACCGGTGCCGAGCGGAACAGGGGGCGCCGAACTGGCCGGCGCCGCGGTCCGGCGCGGCGGCCGCGGGGCACGGCGCTGGTGGACAGCGGTCGCGGTACTGATCATCGCCGCCGCGCTCGGCGCCGGCGTCGGCTTCCTGGCGCGCGAGGACCCGGCCACCGGTGTCACCGCAGTTGCCGAAGCCGAGCCGGAATCCGCGCCGCTGCCGAACCTCCTCACCACAGCCGGGCTGGCGTCCTTCATCGACTCCTACCGCCGCGAGTTCGGCGATACCGTCATCGATACCGCTACTGTCTATCCCGACTTTCTGCTGGTCCAACGGCTGGACCAGGGCAGCCCGCGGAACTTCCGCTTCGACGGGGAGGGGTTCGCCGAGCTCGGTGGCCCGGTGCCCAGCTGGGCGAAGGGCCGCCCGATCGACCTGGCCGATATCGACCTGCAGACATTGGCTGCCGTACTGGCGGGAGCTCCGGCTTCGGTGCGTCTGGAGCAGGGGGCGGTCGAACATCTCGGAATCGGTTTCGAGCTGATCGCCCCGGCCGACGCCGGGCCCGTGATCGATATCTACGTCGAAGGTCCCGCCGGGCGTACCGGACACCTGTCCGTCTCGTTCGCCGGTGCACCGCTGAAAGTATTTCCCGCGAACTGACCTGGGGTTCGCCGGCTTACCCGGCGGGCGGCCGGAACCGCCGGTCGGCCCGCCCGGCTTGCCTCTGGTGGGAACTCGTCACCTGCTTTTTCGCCCGGTTCACCGGTGGATTCCCTGGTCCGGGCCGGTCATGCCGCCCGGCCTTCAGCTGTGATGTAGCGGACCGAACTATGAATGGTTATATCGCTCCGATATAGTGGGTAGTCGCATCCATTGGTTAGATCTGTACGGAAGTCAGGGGGTGACGCCCGGTGCTCGAACTGGCAATCCTCGGGCTGCTCCTGGAAGCGCCCATGCACGGCTACGAGCTGAAGAAACGGCTCACCGGCCTGCTCGGGGCGTTTCGGGCTTTCTCCTACGGATCGCTGTATCCGACCTTGAAACGTATGCAGGCGGAGGGGCTGATCGCGGAGGAGGTGCCCGAAGGCATGGTGACGACTCGCCGTGCCCGGCGGGTGTACCAGCTGACTCCGGCCGGCCGGGAGCGGTTCAGTGAGCTCCTGGCCGATACCGGTCCGCAGAACTACACCGATGACGGCTTCGGCGTGCACTTGGCCTTCTTCAGCCGCACCCCCGCGGAAGCGCGGATGCGGATTCTGGAGGGCAGGCGGCGCCAGGTCGAGGAGCGCCGAGAGGGGCTGCGGGAAGCGATCAAGAAGGCGAGTGGCTCGCTGGATCGCTACACCCGCCAACTCCATCAACTCGGACTCGAATCAAGCGAGCGCGAAGTGCGCTGGCTCAACGAGTTGATTGCGGCGGAGCAATCGACGAAGGCGGCACCACAGAAAGAGGGAAATACCGGCCATGAGTAGTGGAGACACCAATAAGTCCAGTGTTCGCGTCGCCATCGTAGGTGTGGGCAACTGCGCCTCCTCGCTCGTGCAGGGCGTGCAGTACTACCGGGACGCCGACGATACGGCGACGGTCCCCGGCCTGATGCATGTGCGGTTCGGCCAGTACCACGTGCGCGACGTGCAGTTCGTGGCCGCCTTCGACGTGGACGCCAAGAAGGTCGGCTTCGACCTGTCGGAGGCGATCTTCGCCAGCGAGAACAACACCATCAAGATCTCCGATGTGCCGCCGCTGGGTGTCACCGTGCAGCGCGGCCCGACCCTCGACGGCATCGGCAAGTACTACGCCGAAACCATCGAGCTCGCCGAAACCGATCCGGTCGACGTCGTACAGGCGCTGAAGGACGCGCAGGTCGACGTGCTCGTCTCCTACCTGCCCGTCGGGTCGGAGGAAGCGGACAAGTTCTACGCCCAGTGCGCGATCGACGCCGGTGTGGCGTTCGTCAATGCGCTGCCGGTGTTCATCGCCTCGGATCCGGAATGGGCCGAGAAGTTCCGCGCCGCGGGTGTGCCGATCGTCGGCGACGACATCAAGAGCCAGGTCGGCGCGACCATCACCCACCGGGTCATGGCGAAGCTGTTCGAGGATCGCGGTGTCCAGCTCGACCGCACCATGCAGCTGAACGTCGGCGGCAATATGGACTTCAAGAACATGCTCGAGCGCGAGCGCCTGGAGTCGAAGAAGATCTCCAAGACGCAGGCCGTCACCAGCAACCTGCAGAAGGAGATGGGCGCCAACGATGTGCATATCGGCCCGTCCGATCACGTCGGCTGGCTCGACGACCGCAAATGGGCCTACGTCCGGCTGGAGGGCCGCGCGTTCGGTGACGTGCCGCTGAACCTGGAGTACAAGCTCGAGGTGTGGGACTCCCCGAACTCGGCGGGCATCATCATCGACGCGGTGCGCGCCGCGAAGATCGCCAAGGACCGCGGTATCGGCGGCCCCGTGCTCCCGGCCTCGGCGTACCTGATGAAGTCCCCGCCGAAGCAGATGGCCGACGACGTCGCCCGCGCCGAACTGGAAACCTTCATCATCGGTTGATTTGGTGCCGACTCCGTCGGCACGGGTTTTGGCTGTGTGTTTGGCGGCGCCTGCGGCGCCGCGGGGTTTTGGCCCCCTTGTGGCCGGGGGGGGGGGGGGGGGGCGCCCCCGGGGGGGGGCGGCGGCGCGCGCGGGGCGCGCGCGTACGGGCCCCGGGGACCCCGGCACCGCGGCTCGGCCCCCGTGCGGACGTGAGCCCCGCGCGACCCCGCTGTCAGGGTCGGCCGACAGCCAGGCCACGGCCGGGAATGGCCGCGAGCAGGGCGCGGGTGTACTCC
>NZ_JARWPM010000141.1 GCF_029869215.1 Nocardia carnea | reverse complement strand
CCGGCGGGGGGGGGCCCTCCCCCCCCCCGCGCCCCCCGCCCGCCCGGTGGGGCCCGCGCGCCCCGGCCTAACCCGCTATCCCCGAGACCCTGCGCGCCGGCGCCGGGGTGTTTGGGGCCCCCGCCGACACCACCGACCCGTCCCGGGCCGCGACCCTGGCCACCGACGCCGCGGTGGTCCTGGTCTCCGGAACGCCCGGCGAATCCACCGCGGGCCGGTCCGAACGAGTGGTACTTCTCGCCCTGGACGCGCGCCGCGCGGCAGCCGTCGCCGCGGCCTCACTGAGCAGCGCGCTCACGGTGATCTTCCATTGACATCCGAAAGGGGCCCGCCGCGTGGTGCGCGACGGGCCCCTTCGGGTATCCGATGCCGGCCGGAGCGGGTGGCCCGGCCGGACGAGGGGTATCTATCAGCCGAGGCTGAACGGCTGGCCCCACAGCGTCACGACGGACATGACGTTGTCGGTTTCGACCTTGACCTTCACGAAGGACCGCGCCTGGGCGTAGCCGCCGCAGCCGTTCAGGCCGATGGTGGTGTCGGACCAGGTGACCGAACCGCTGTTGCCCTCGAACTTGTTGTTGGTCGAGTGGTCCTCGTTGCCGTAGTCGTCCGGCTTCTCGATATCGAGGACGTAGAAGGCGTCGGCCTGGCCGGGGCCCAGGGTCAGCTCGCCGCCGACCTCACCGCTGGGGCTGACCTCGCCGGATTCGCCGTCGATCTCGGCTTCGGCACCGGCCTCGGCGCCACCGCCGTCGATGTTGACCTGGCAGCCCACAACATAGCCGGGGTAGATCTTGCCGCCCACGTCTTCGCCGCCGCCGGAGATCTCGACCTGGGCACTACCGGAGGCCCACGCGTTGCGGTGCACCGGGGTGGAACCCATGGACGGGCTGATGGTGGCGGACTCGCCGACCATACGAACCGTCACCACGGTCCCGTCGGAGAGGGTCTTGACGATTTCGCCGCCGGGCAGCGGGATGAAGGTGTCGGCATTGGCGGCGCCGGTGGAGAACAGGCCCAGCGCGACCGAGGCGGCCGCACCGACGCCGGCCAGGCGCGCCAGATTCTTACGGGTGAACATGTGTATATGCCCCTCTGGGGTTGAATTCGCTACAGCGAGAGTTTGGTGGGGTGAATTCGACCGGTGTCAGCGCGTCAGCCGATGCTGAACGGCTGCCCGTAGAGGGTGGTCTTCGAGTAGTGGTCGCCGATGATCTCGACCACGGTGTAGGCGCGGGCCTGCGCGTAGCCGGCGCAGCCCTGGATCTCCATCTCGACATCCTGGTACTCGACGGAGTAGACGCCGGGCTTCTCGATGTCCTTGAAATCGATCTGCACCCATTTGACCTCGCCCGGGCCGACCTCGAGGCCGATCGAGCCGCTCACGCCGATGCTGCTGGTATCGATGCCCAGCGAGCCGCCGAGGCCGATCGCGTCGTCGGCGATGCTCACCTGGCAGCCGACGATATAGCCGGTGTTGATCTGCGAGGCACCGTGGGTGGACGAGTTGTTGGTGCCGTCCTCGCCGGTCGGGCCGTTGTTCGGACCGGCCTCGCCCTCGGGCGTGACCGAGACGTCGGCGGTGGCATTACCCGAAACCCACACGGTACGTCCCGCACCGTTGGCCGCCATCGAGGGCGAGATCAGGGCGCTCTCGTGGGTACGGGTGATCTTGACACCGGGGCCCAGTTTCTCACCGTCCGGCAGCGGTACGAAGGTGTCCGCGTTGGCGGCACCGGTGGAGAACAGACCCATGGCCACAGCAGCGACGGCGCCCACGCCCAGGGCGCGCGCGCCGTAGCGCAGACCGGTGGTGCGGTTCTTGCTCATATTTCCCCTCATCAAGGTTTACAGCGACACCCGACATCGCAGCGATCGACGTCGGGGCGGCCCAAGAACAGGCTCCATAGAGCTTGGGTTACTGCTGTAGCCACTAGATGAACCCGAAACCACACACCCGGTGAACACTTGGCTACCGTGCCGCCGACTCGGTGTGTCGTCAGGGTGATTCCCAGGTAACCAGAAGGTGACGGGTGCTGGGGAAACGCAACCCTAACACCGGATATCCCGGAATGCCGGTGCAAGAGACAGGCCCGCCGCGGCTGCGGCGGGCCTGTATCCGTGCCAGTATGGCAGTTTGAACTTCGTCAGCCGAGGCTGAACGGCTGACCCCACAGGGTGACGTAGCTGATCACCTGCTCGGTTTCCACCTCGACGCTGATGAACGACCGTGCCTGGGCGTAGCCGCCGCAGCCGTTCAGGCCGATGGTCTGGTCGGACCAGGTGACCGAACCACTGTTGCCGTCGAAGCCGTTGTTGGTGGAGTGGTCCTCGTTGCCGTAGTCGTCCGGCTTCTCGATATCGAGGACGTAGAACGACTTGGCCTGGCCGGGGCCGATGGTGAGGTTGCCGCCGGTTTCGGCGCTCGGGCTGACCGCGCCTTCCGAATCGACCTCGGCGCTGGCGCCGGCCTCGGCACCGCCACCGGCGATGTTGACCTGGCAACCCACGACGTAGCCGGGGTAGATCTTGCCGCCCACATCCTCGCCGCCGGAGATCTCGACCTGAGCACTACCGGAGACCCAGGCGTTGCGGTGCACCGGGGTGGAACCCATGGACGGGCTGATGGTGGCGGATTCGCCCACCATTCGCACGGTCACCACCGTGCCGTCGGACAGTGTCTTGACCAGCTCGCCGCCGGGCAGCGGGACGAAGGTATCGGCATTGGCGGCTCCGGTGGAGAACAGACCCATGGCGATGGTGGCAGCGGCACCGACGCCGGCAAGGCGGGCCACTTTCTTGCGGTTGATCATGGTTGGACCCTTCGAGGGGAAAGCTCGCGAATGACGCGAGGGGAGGTTCGTTCCGATACGACGTGGACGGTTCCGCCGGTTCAGCCGATGCTGAACGGCTGGCCGTACAGGGTCGTCTTCGAGTAGTGGTCGCCGATGATCTCGACCACCGTGTACGACCGCGCCTGCGCGTAACCCGCGCAACCCTGGATCTCCATCTCGACGTCCTGGTACTCGACGGAGTACCGGCCGGGCTTGGGGATGTCCTTGTAATCGATCTGCACCCACTTGACCTCGCCCGGACCGACCTCGAGGCCGACCGAGCCGCTCACGCCGAGGCTGCTGGTATCGATGCCGAGGGAACCACCGAGGCCGATCGCATCGTCGGCGATGCTCACCTGGCAGCCGACGATATAGCCGGTGTTCAGCTGCGAAGCGCCATGGGTCGAGGAGTTGTTGGTGCCGTCCGCACCGGTCGGGCCGTTGTTCGGCCCCACCTCTCCCTCGGGGGTCACGGTGACATCGGCGGCCGCGTTACCGGAAACCCAGACGACCCGGCCCGCGCCGTTGGCGGCCATCGAGGGCGAAATTACGGCGTGCTCGCCGGTACGGGTGATGGTGACGCCCGGGCCGGCCTTCTGGCCATCCGGTAGCGGCACGAACGTATCGGCGTTGGCAGCGCCCACCGACAGGAGGCCAACGGCGACAGCGGACGCGGCACCGATACCCGCGATCCTGGCGCCTTTACGTACACCGTCGGTGCGGTTCTCGCTCATATTTCCCCTCATCATTCGGACAAACAGCAGGCCTTCCGAGCTCGGATACACCGCTCTCCGGCTCCGACCAGTGTTTCGCTCGTTTGTTACCTACAGGTGACCAGTTGTTATTTCGGTGCAACGCCCAAAACCGACAATGCACGCGAATACGACCGGCGGGGACACCTCACTCGACCCCGCCGAGCTGCCTTTGCGGCGGCCGACGCACCGAGATTAAACGGTCGGTAACAGATTGGACAAAGCTTCTTTTCGCTATACGTTGATGTGATCCATTTCACATCAACGTATAGCGGACCGTGCACGTGCACGGTGCAGCCGTACCAGAAGCGCCGAACGAGCACATCGGAACGGAAAAATCCCGTAAAAGAATCAGCACCACCGGCCGGCACCCGCGGGCAATACCGCCGCCCCGCCGCCCTTACCGGAATCTCGCCGAACTCAACTATGGACAATTCGCCCGGAAATCCACCCCGTTATCCCCTCGAGATAGCACATTCATGCCGTATTAAACGGAAAAACGTTCCGCGCCAACACTTTCCCGGCTCAGCCGGTATCGCCGTGATGCGGCGGGACCTGGGATCGCCACCAGTCGTCGCCGCCGCGTTCGGGCGTCGCGCCGTCATCCCGTTCGTCGCGGGTGATGCTCGGCAGCACCTCGCCGAAAATCCGGTCCACACGCGCGCGGTCCCCCGCCCGGCGCCCTGCCCGGCGGGGGACCTCGGGGGTCTCGCCCTCACTCATATCCCGCGCTCCGGCTCACTCCAGTAGCCCGGAGAGCTCGCCGACGACGCGACTCGCCAGCGGACCCAGCGTCGCCATACCGTCGCGGACGGCGGCCCGGGTACCCGGGAGGTTCACCACCAGGGTGCTACCGGAGATACCGGCCAGCCCACGGGACAGCCCGGCGTCCAGCGAACCCGCCACCCGGCCGGAGGCCCGCAGGGCCTCACTGATCCCGGGCAGGTCGCGGTCGAGCACCTCGGCCGTCGCCTCGGGCGTCACATCACGCGGCGACATCCCCGTGCCACCGACGGAGATCACCAGATCCACGCCGCCGATCACCGCGGTGTTCAGGGCATTGCGGATCGCGACCTCATCGGCCTCCACCGATACGGACGCATCGACCAGGAACCCCGCCTCGGTGAGCAGTTCGGTGACCAACGGCCCCAGCGAATCCTCACCGCCGTGCGCCGTTCGATCGTCGACGACCACCACCAGTGCACGCCCCGCCACAGGAGCATCGATTTCCATACCGCTCACCGTAGCGCCGATATCGGTCCCCGCGTGGCCGCCCCCGGTCACCAACTGCATCACCTTGCTCCTTCCACCGCTGCGGCGGCGAGAGTCACCTCGACCGTCTCGGAACCACCGCCCTGCGCGTTCGTATACGTCACCGAAACCTTGTCCCCGGGTTGTTTCGACCGCACCGCGGCCACCAGGGCGTCACCGGAATCGATCGTCCGATCGTCGAGCTTCGTCACGATCGATCCCGCCGGGATCCCGGCCTGCGCCGCCGGGCCGTTCGGGGTGACATCCAGAATCCGCGCCCCGTGTACGGATTCGTCGCGCTGCACCGTCATCCCGATCTGAGCGTACGTGGCGTGGCCGGTTTTGATCAGCTCATCGGCGACCCGCCGGGCCTGATCGACCGGAATGGCGAACCCCAGCCCGATCGAACCGCTCTGCTGACCGGCCGCGCCCGAGGAACCGAGGCTGGCGATGGCGGTATTGATACCGATCAGCCGGCCCTGGCTGTCGACCAGCGCGCCACCGGAGTTGCCGGGGTTGATCGCCGCATCGGTCTGGATCGCATCGATCACCGGATTCGGCACGGTCGGATCGCTGCCGCCCTCGCCGGTGGTGGATACCGGCCGGTTGAGCGCCGAGACGATCCCGGTGGTCACGGTCCCGGCCAGGCCCAGCGGCGAGCCGATGGCCACCACCGGCTGGCCCACCTGCAGGCCGGCCGAACTACCCAGTTCGATCGGCTTCAGATCGGTTTTGCCGCGCGCCTGGATCACCGCCAGATCCGAGACCGGATCGGCACCCACCAGTGTCGCCGCGGCGGTACTTCCGTCGGCGAAGGTCACCCGCATCTCGCCGTTCGCGCCGCCACCGGCCGCGACATGGTTGTTGGTCAGGATCAGCCCGTCCGAGGAGAGCACCACCCCGGATCCCTCCCCTTGTCCCCGATTACTCGCGACCTCGATCATCACCACGGCCGGGGTGACCTCCTGCGCGACCGCCTGCACCGATCCCGCGGGCGCGTTCGCCGCGTCCTCGATCACCGGCGCCGGCGCGTCCAGTGCGTTCGTCACCGCCGGGCCGCCGCCGGAATCGGTGACCAGGGCGCCCACCACACCGCCGATCCCGCCACTGACCAGCGCGAGCGCAACGGCACCCGCCACCAGCCCGGTCCGCAGCGAACTCCGGCGCGGCGCGGGCGGCGGACCCGCCGCGAAGAACTGCCCGGTATCGCCCGGCGGCGGGCCACTCGGCAGCGCCCCGTACGGGTACCCCTGGGCGGGATAAGCGGCCGTATCACCGGGCTGCCCGCCCGGGACAGTCTGCCCGCCCGGATAGTGCGCGCCACCCCGCTGCCCCCCGGGCGGCGGACCACCCTCCGGTCCGGGTCCCGGCGCCGTACCCGGCTGGGGACGGTCGTTCGAGGGCGGCACCGATCCTTCGTGCGGCCGGTCCGGCCGATTGGTGAAATCCTCGGTCATAGTCTCTCTATTCTGCTCATATTTGCTGTCCAGAGTGCAGACCACGACTGAGAGCCGACTGAGATCGTTGTGTGAATTCGCGTCACGTCCGGTGCCTCGCGCCCGGCCGGTTACTGGGTTTCGCCGGGCAGGACTATCCGGATACGGGCGCCGCCGCGCTCGGAGGTATCGATCGCAATGGTGCCGCCGTGTTTGGTGACAACCTGTTTCACAATTGCCAGGCCCAGGCCCGAACCGGGCATGGAGCGTGACGCGGTGGTCCGGTAGAACCGCTCGAAAACCAGTTCCCGCTCGGCCGGGGGAATTCCCGGGCCGGCATCGTCGACCGATAATTCGAGCAGCCCGCGGCCGGTTTCGGCCATCCGCACGCGGACCGGTTCGCCGGGCGGGCTCCATTTCGCCGCATTGTCGAGCACATTGAGAATCGCGCGTTCCAGTGCCGCCTCGTGACCGTAGACGAACCAGGGCCGTAGTTCGGCGGCGAAGGCGACGGCACCGCGGCGCCGGACCCGTTCCAGCGCGCGTTCGGTGACCTCGCCGAGATCGACCCGCTCGTACACCGTTTCCGGCGCGTCCTCGCGGGCCAGATCCACCAGATCGCCGACCAGATTGGACAGTTCCTCGATCTGCCCCATCACATCCGAGCGCAATTCGGCCATATCCTCCTCCGGAATGGCCGGTGCGTCGGGACGGCTGGAGGCGATCAGCAGCTCCATATTGGTGCGCAGCGAGGTGAGCGGGGTGCGCAGTTCGTGGCCGGCGTCGGCCACCAGCCGCCGCTGCCGGTCCCGGGATTCGGCGAGGGCGCGGAGCATGGTGTTGAAACTCTCGGTCAGCCGAGCGAGTTCGTCGTCACCGGTCACCGGGATGGGGGTCAGGTCGTCGGTGCGGGCGATCCGCTCGGTGGCCGCGGTGAGCCGCGCGATCGGGCGCAACCCGGTGCGGCCGACCGTCGTTCCCGCACCGGCCGCGAGCACCACGCCGCAGGCACCGACGGCGAACAGCAACCACGCCAACCGGTCCAGCACCTCGCGGGTGGGTTCCAGACGCTGCGAGATCACCAGTGTGACCCCCGAATCCATACGCTCGGCGAGCACGCGCTGACTGTTGTACGTGCGCAGCGACGACTCCCGTTTCCCCTGCGCCACCGCGACCTCCTCGGTGCCGATGGGTGGCGTGGTGGGCTGCGGCGGCAGGTAGACGGGAATACTCGCCGGTTTCTCCGCCTCCGACGGCGGCACCGGGTAGATCAGCGCAACACCGATATCGTTGGAGAACAGCGTCGCGACCCCGAGCGACTGGAAGGCCATATTGTCGATATCGCCGCTGATCATGGTGGCCGCGCGCGCATGCAATTGCGCGTCGACCTGACCGTAGAGCGCGCGGGCGACCATCGCGTACGCGGCGATCGAGGTGATCGCCACAAAGATCGCCACCAGCGAGGCGGCCAGCAGGGTGACCCGCCAGCGCAGCGAGACGGTACGGGTCAGCGGGGTCGGCGGGCGCATGGGCGCCGGTTCGTCCGGCCAGGGCCGGCCGAGCGTTGCGACCGTATGTTTCTTCGCCGCCGAGCGGGGAGTTCGTGCCATATCCGCGCTTACGGAGGCGTTTCGCGCAGCACGTAGCCGACGCCCCGGACGGTATGGATGAGCCGGGGTTCGCCGTCGGCCTCCGTTTTCCGGCGCAGATAGCCGATATAGACCTCCAGCGCGTTACCGGAGGTCGGGAAGTCGTATCCCCACACCTCCTCGAGGATCCGGCCGCGGGTCAGCACCCGGCGCGGATTGGCCATCAGCATTTCCAGCAGGGAGAACTCGGTCCGGGTGAGCGAGATGGAACGGCTACCGCGGGCGACCTCGCGGGTGACGGGATCCAGGGAGAGGTCGGCGAACCGCATCGTCTCGGAAACCTCGCCGATATCGGGTGCGCGACGGCGGAGCAGCGCGCGCAGCCGGGCGAGCAGTTCTTCGAGGGCGAACGGTTTGGGCAGGTAGTCGTCGGCGCCGGCGTCCAGGCCGGCCACCCGTTCGGAGACCGAATCACGCGCCGTCAGTACCAGGATCGGCAGATCGTCGCCGGTGCTGCGGAGCCGCCGGCATACTTCCAGCCCGTCCAGCCTGGGCATCATGACATCGAGTATCAGCGCGTCGGGCCGTTCGGCGGTCGCTTTCTCGAGTGCATCGATACCGTCCACCGCCAGATCGACCGTGTAGCCGTTGAAGGTCAGTGATCGGCGCAGCGACTCTCGCACCGCACGATCGTCGTCGACCACCAATATGCGCATTGCACCAGTTTGCCGCTGACGACTGAGAGGCTACTGAGAGGGCCGGCCGCGTGTCCGCCGCAACCGGAGGACCAGGGGTTTCATCCGATTACCGGACCCATGGATACCGATCTGTGATATGTCACGAAACCCGTTCCCCATCCGCTTTATTCGCGGTATAACCGTCTGAACGCCCCGATTGCCGACCGCAACCATGCACGGTATGTTCCGAGCGGTAAAAACTAGACCTCCGGTCGGTTCGGTGTGCATTCAACCATAACTGAAACGGCCACGCACCAAAATAGAGGTCGATCGTGATGCGGAGGCGACAGAGGCGGATGGAAACCCCGCGACCGTGGCAATTCAGCCTGTCCAACTGGTCGGTCACCCGCAAGGTCGGTATCGTCTTGGTGCTGCCGGTGGTCCTGGCGACGCTCTTCGCGGTACTGCGGATCAACAATGAGCTCCGCACTCTCGAGCAGCTCGAAGCCGCGACCGAGCAGTCCCGCATCATCGAACCCCTCGTCGACTACAACGCCGCCGCGGAAAATCTGGCGGTGCGCGCGACGGCCGGTAAGAACGCCGACGCCCAAGCGCAGACGACCGCGGCGCTCGCACGGTTCGACTCCGCCCATCAGGTGCTGGAACGCGCGCTGGATGCCAACCGGATCCGCCCGGAGGTCGCCCGGGAACTCGCCTCGGCGCTCACCCTCGGTGGCACAATGCGCAGTGGTATCGGCACCGGATCGCCCGCGATGGTCGGCGACCAGGCCGATGAGATCGCTGTCCGGATCGGTAACGCGCTGGCCCAGTCGCCCACGGTCGACGATCTGTCGATTCAGCGCTACTTCCTGCAGGTGAGCGCCGTCCAGAACGCCCGCCGCTCGCTCACCGCACAGCGCCTGGTGATCAGTTCGCCCAACGCCGAGGACAATCCGGCGATGCGCGCCCGCGTCCTCACCTCCGGGGGCGCCGAGCTCACCATGATCCACCAATACGGCCAGATCATGCCCGATGTGGCGGGCAATATGCGCCCCCTGCTGGACGCGGTGCAGACCCGGCTGGCGATCTTCAGCCAGGGCACCCAGGGCGCACTCACCGATCCGGCCGCCCGCGCTTCGCTGGATACCAGTTCGCAGGCCTATGACGTCACCACCGATCAGCTCACCGCCACCATCGCCGGTGCCCTGCACCATGCCACCGTCTCCGCGCAGAACAGTGCCCTGCGGGAAACCGCGCTGCTGATCGCCGCACTGCTGGGCGGCCTGACCCTGGCACTCGCCGTCGCCCGCACCCTGGTGGTGCCGGTGCGCCGGCTGCGCCGCGACGCACTGGAGGTCGCCCATGTGCGCCTGCCCGCGGAACTCGAGCAGGTGCGCGGCGGCGCCGAGACACCCGAGATCGAACCCGTCGGTGTGCAGGGCACCGAGGAGATCGGCCAGCTCGCCCGGGCCGTCGACGAAATGCACCAGCAGGCGCTCAATCTGGCCGCCGATCAGGCGCGGTTGCGCGTGCAGATCGGCAATATGTTCGAAACCCTGTCCCGGCGTAGCCAATCGCTGGTCGAACAGCAGCTGGGCATCATCGAGGAACTCGAACACGACGAGGACGATCCCGGGCGCCTGCAGAACCTGTTCCGGCTCGATCACCTCGCCACCCGCATGCGGCGCAACGGTGACAACCTGCTCGTCCTGGCCGGCACCGCGTTGCGCCGCGGCCAGCTCGAGCCGGTGCCGTTGTCGGATATGCTGTGGAGTGCGGTTTCCCAGGTCGAGGACTATCAGCGGGTCGAGATCGGCCACGTACCCGACGGTGTCGTGGCCGGTGAGCCCGCCGTCGATATCGAACATCTGCTGGCCGAGGTCATCGATAATGCCCTGCGCTACTCCCCGCCCAATACGCCGGTGGCGGTAACAGTTTCCCGCGCGGTGGACGGCGGCTACCTCATCGAGATCACCGACCGCGGGCTCGGAATGGCCACCGAGGATCTGCAGGCGGCCAATGCCCGGCTGGCCTCCGGCGGCGAGATCAATGTCGAAACCGCGCGCCGGATGGGCCTGTTCGTCGTCGGCCGGCTGGCCAAACGCCACCAGATCACGGTCGGCCTGCGCCGGACCTCGACAATGGCGCAACAACCCGGGATCACGGCCAGCCTGCATCTGCCCGGCCTGCTGGTCTCCCCGGATACCGGTGCGGACAACCCCAACACCCTCACCTCGGACTTCTCGCTGCCTCCCCTCACTCCGCCCGCGCCGCCACAGCTCGAATCCCAGCCGCAGCCGCGGCAGCTGATGCCGGTGCCCAGTTCGCCGCCGGCACCATCCTGGCCCACCCGGCCCGAACCACCGGCCCGCCCGCTCACCCCCGCTCCGGCGCCGGTCACCGCCGATTTCGGCGCGACCCCCTCCGGTCTGCCGCAACGCCGCCCGGCCGGCGACAGCGCGGTCGGCAGCGGTACGGGTTCCGGCTGGTCCAACGGCAACGGGTCGCGCGAGACGTTCTCCGCGTTCGATCCGGTCCCCGAACCGGAACGGGAGGAAACCCCGACCGGGTTGTGGTCGGAAACCTATAAAACGAAATCGTTCCCGGCGTCGGCCGACCGCACCTACAGCCCGGCGCCGGCCGATCGCGGCTTCACCGGCCCGGCGTCGGAACAGTCCGCATCGCTCACCTCCCGGTCGGGTTTGCCGATCCGCCGCCCGGAGATGGCGCGCGAGGATCCGTTCGGGCGTCCCGACCAGCGGCTCGACGAACCCGCCACGACAACATCGACGCGGCTACAGCCGGTCGGCACCGCCACACCCACTCCGATCTACCAGCGCATGGTGTCGGAATGGCTGGTCGAACCGGCGTCCACCCAGGACGAGCCACGCCAGGACTGGACCACCCCGGCCGATATCGGCTGGCTGGCCGCCGAGGACGCGGCCCGTCCCAGTTCGGACTCCAGAACAGCGAACGGGCTCCCGATCCGCCGGCCGGGCGCACAGCTCGTGCCCGGTGGGCTCGCCCCCGTCGAAGACGAGGCCCCGCGGAATCCGGAGGAGATCCGGAGCAATCTGACCAGACATCTGAGCGGGGTCCGCAGTGGGCGGGCCGACGCGCAGCACAATGACGGAGGGCTTGCATGACCACCCCGAAGAGCAGCACGGACGAGAACCTGAACTGGCTGGTTGCCAGATTCACCCGCGACGTTCCCGGTGTGTCCCATGCCGTCCTGGTCTCCGCGGACGGCCTGCTGCAGGCGGTCAGCCCGCATCTGCCCGCCGACCGCGCCGAACAGCTGGCAGCGGTAACCGCGGGTCTGGCCAGCCTGTCCACCGGCGCGGCCCAACTGTTCGACGGCGGCAAGGTCATGCAGTCGATCGTGGAGATGCAACGCGGCTACCTACTGGTGATGAGTGTCGGCAACGGGTCGCATATCGCCGTACTGGCGAACAAACAGCACGATATCGGCCGCATCGGCTACGAGATGGCACTACTGGTCGACCGGGTCGGCTCAGTGGTCAGCGCGACCGCCCGATCCACCGTCTGAGCACCATGTCCCAATTCGGCCAAGGCATGCCCGATTACCACAGCGGAGGGCCCGACTACGGGCCCGGCGCCCACAACTTCGGACCCGGCGCGCAGCCGGGTGGCCCCACATCTCCGCAGTACAACACCGGTACTTACCGATTCCGGCCGCAACCGCAGCCGAACAATCCGCGCCGGGCCGGGCGGGTCCGCCCGTATGCCCTCACCGCGGGCCGCACCCAACCGGCGGTCGATCTGCCGATGGAGGCGGTTATCGAAACCATCTCCTATCATGCACAATTCGATTGGCCGTCCGGTGATATCCGGGCCGAGATACTCCGGCTCGGAACCCACCAGTTGTCGGTCGCCGAAATCGCCGCGCATCTCGATCGTTCGCTCGGTATGGTCCGCGTCGTCATCGGCGATCTCGTCGTGGACGGCAACCTGCGAGTGCATTCGACTTTGACCGAGCAGGCG
Source organism: Nocardia carnea (assembly GCF_029869215.1). Taxonomy (GTDB): domain Bacteria; phylum Actinomycetota; class Actinomycetes; order Mycobacteriales; family Mycobacteriaceae; genus Nocardia; species Nocardia carnea_B. The sequence goes on along the minus strand of NZ_JARWPM010000141.1, from coordinate 5,286 downwards.
AGCTACGACGAACGCCGGTCGCTGATGGAGAGGACATTGCGTGGACTCCGAGCCCTTTAGCAAGACTCAGGGTGGTGGCGCGCCGGAATCCGACACCCGCGTCGCATCGACCAAGATCGTGGTGGCCGGTGGTTTCGGCGCGGGGAAAACCACGTTCGTCGGCGCGGTGTCGGAGATCGTGCCGCTGCGTACCGAGGCGATGGTCACCAGCTTCTCCGACGGTGTCGACAATCTCGACGATACGCCGGACAAGCAGACCACCACCGTGGCCATGGACTTCGGGCGAATCATCCTGCCCGGCAACCTGACCCTGTATCTGTTCGGAACGCCCGGCCAGCGCCGGTTCTGGTTCATGTGGGACGATCTCATCCGCGGCGCCATCGGCGCGGTGGTACTGATCGATACCCGCCGGCTGGAGGACAGTTTCGCCGCCGTGGATTTCTTCGAGGCACGCAATCTACCGTTCCTCATCGCGGTCAACCGCTTTCCCAACGCGCCCCGGTTCGCCATGGCCGAACTACGAGAGGCGCTGTCGGTGCGCGAAGGGGTCCCGATCGTCGATATCGACGCCCGGGACGCCAAAGAGGTGCGCCAGGCGCTGGCGGCCGTCACCGAATACGCGATCAACCGCTTGAAGGCACAGGAGTACGAGGGAGTCGCCCGGCATGGCTGACCTGCTGGCCGCGGAGACGGTCGCGACCGTCGAACTGTTCACCATGGGGTACTGGCTCACCCTGCTGACCGCTCTGGTCTCCGCTGTCGGCATGTTCGTCGGATTGGCGTGCGCGATCAACGGACGCCGTTCGGTACGGTTCCGGCCGATCTGGATCGCCGCGGCCGCGGTCGCCATCGGCGGGGTGGGAGTCTGGCTGGCCAGCACTGTCTCCCTGCTCGGTGTATCCATTCCGGGCACGATCCTGCGCTACGACGTCTCGGACCTCACGCTCTCCATGGTGTTCGCCGTCGCCGCCGTGTTCCTCGGACTGATGCTGGCGGGCCGCGAATTCGATGTGCGGCGGATGGCCACGGCCGCCGCGGCCATCGGAGTGGGCTTCGGAATCATGTTGTGGCTCCAGCTGACCTCGATCGATATCCAGGGTTCGGTTTCGGTGACGATCTGGCTGTACCTGGTCGCACTGGCGTTTGCGGTGGTCGCCTCCTCGCTGTGCGTCTGGCTGTTCCAGCGGTTCCGCTTCCCGGCGGCCCGGGTCGGGTCGATCCTCATGTTCGCCGCCGGTGTGGCGGTCTTCTACTTCTCCGGTATCTCGAGCCTGGAGTTCCGGATCGACCCCGAAGCCACGCCGGCCGAGGGCATGGAGTTGTTCGGCTACGCCTTCCCGATGCTGGTGATCGGCCTGCTCGCGTTGGCCGTCCCGATCACCGCGGTTCTGGTAGCCCCGGAACGCCGGGACGAACTGCCCGCACCGAAGAATCCGGTGACACCGACGGGCCCGCGCAGCGGCGATCCGTCCGACGGCGGCCCGGCCGGCCCCGGCACGGCCGCGGAGCACAAGACACGTCCGTCCGCGACCACGGCCCTGGCGCAGCGGGCTCAGCCGCTGCCCGAACCGGCCCGCTGATCCGGCGGGTATCCCCGGCGTGATCGTGGATCAGGACACCCTACTGCGGGAGTTGTGGGCGCAGCTCCACGCGCTCCGGGCCGAAGTGTCCGAATTACGTGTCGAGATCAGTGAAATGGAGGCCACGGTCGCCGATCTCGTGGCGCGGGCGGACGATCCCGGCCGGGTACGGTTGCCGTGGCCGGTCTCGCTGCTGCTGCTACCGGCCGCCCTGACCCTGGCACTGGTGCGGCAGGTGGACGAACTCGCGCGGGCGCTGCGGGCGGAATGCGAACCGGTGCACCGGGAAAACCCGCCGGAATCCCGAGGTGAAACCCCCTAGAAGTGGCGATGAGCGGGTCTCCCATTGCTGGGAGACCCGCCCTCACGCACGAGGATAACCGGAACGGCATCGGAAATCAGCCCGCCGGCAAGTTTTTCCGGCCCCCACAGTGTGGAAGTACGGAATTGCCGCATCCGGCAGTCCCTGGGTCGGCTATCGGTCAGCAAGCAGAAAAATGCGGGTCGAGCTCCGCAGCTCGCTAGCCGATAGTTTGCCCGAGCGCCCGAATCCGGGCCGGACAACGCCCGGATGGCCCTGCCGTCCGGGCGGATTCATATCCAGGGGGCATGACAGATCACAGCTGTTTCGGGTCCACCAGGCCCCGGCGCACCGCCGCTACCAACCGGCGCGGCACACGATGGACGACGCCGCCCACGGTAACCGGGACCAGATCGGGCGCCTTCGCCTTCCAATTCGCACGCCGGCTGCGGGTATTCGACCGCGACATACGCCTTTTGGGGACTGCCATCTCAGTTCTCCTTCCGCGCCCGCGCGCCGCGCTTGCCGTACTTGCGCTCGAATTTCTCGACCCGGCCCTGGGTGTCGAGCAGCCGGTTCGCGCCCGTCCAGAAGGGATGCGAATCCGCGGTGACGTCCACCGTGATCAGCGGGTAGGTATTGCCGTCCGCCCAGGTGATCGTCCGGTCGCTGGTGGCCGTGGATCGGGTCAGGAATTGTGTGCCGGTACTCGCGTCCGCGAAGACGACCGGCCGGTACTCGGGGTGGATTCCCGGTTTCATCATTTCTCCTTCCGGGCTCGATCGCCCGTCTCGACAGCACGCCCGTCAGCCGCGGCGGCGGGGCGCGGCTCCTCCGGTTCGCAGGGGTCGGCGTGCCACTCGCCGAACGGATCCGGCCACTCCGCCACCACCTGCGGCGCTCGCGCGACCTGCAAGAATTCGGTCTCGTCCACCAGTGCCCAGTGCAATGCCTGCCGGATTTCGTCCGGGTCGGCATCGTGCACGAGAATCACCAGGGAAATATCGCGGTCGCCGAATTGTTCGTCCCAGCGCAACCCCGCCATGGCCAGGCGCTCCGGGTCGGCGGTGGCGCGTTCGGCCGCCGGCATCGCCGCCAGCCACCGGCCCGCTCCCCCGATCCGCAGGCCGCCGCCGGCCGATTCCAGCCAGACCACTTCGTCGGGCTGGGTGGCCAGCCAGATCCGTCCGCGGGCGGTCACCACTCCGTCGAAAAGCAGGTCCAGCGCCGCGTGCAGCCGCTCCGGATGGAAAGGCCGGCGCGCCGCGAACTCCACCAGCTCCACGCCGTGCTCCGGTCCGAGCGGGGGCCGGCCACGCAGTAGCGGCGCGTGCGCGTCGAAGCTCCGGCCGCGACGCGAATCCGGGGGGATCAGGCTCAGCAGCGCGTCCACCGCGCCCGGGGTGATCGCATCGGCCGATTCGGGCCAGAGCACCGGCGCCGACGGCACCAGGCGGGAGAGCACGGCGGTCAACCGGGCGCGTTCCATCGGCTCCACCTCCGCGCCGCCCGCCACCACGAGCGCATCGGCGAAATCGACCTGCCCTACCGCCAACTGGGCCACCGTCCGATCATCGTCGGCCCAGGCCCAGCCGAGTTCCTCGAGCGTTTCGTCGCCCGTGGCGGCGGCCGGCCAGGTGCGGACGTCGATCGCGGTCAGCACAGCGGCGACGCGCACATCACGGGCGGCGGGGCCGTCCACCCGGCCGACGATCCCGGTGACCGGTATCTCCGCGATCCCCGTGCAGACCGCCTCCGCCTCGAACGCGGGGTCCAGGGCGAGGACGATGCGATGCACCGAATCGCGGGCGGCCAGCGTGCACAGCAGTGGCAGCAGATCCGCCTTCAGCGTGCACGACACGCAGCCGTGGGCGAGCTCGTGCACGGATTCGGAGGTCACCCCGGCGATCTCGACCGTACGGCGCACGATTCCCTGGTGCAGTTCGGCGAGATGGTGGCGAACGACCACGGTGCCGTCGGCCGCGCCGAGGGCACCGGCGACGAGACCGGCGGTACCCGCCGGATCGCCGTGCAGGCCGGCGACCACCACGACCGGAGTGCGGCGGTCGCGACGGCCCGCCGGCGCTTGTGCGGAGATGGACACCACGACCCTTTCGGTAATGATTTTCATTAGTACGCCGCACACGCTACAGTGTCGATTCACCGTTGTCGAAAACGATTGTCATCATTGTTGGACGGCGGTTGCCTCTGTTCTCCGTCGAAGGGAGCCGCCATGTCGGCCCACTGCCAGGTCACCGGCCGCAAGCCCGGGTTCGGCAAATCCGTCTCACATTCACATAAACGCACCAACCGGCGCTGGAACCCCAATATCCAGCGCAAGACCTACTACCTGCCCAGCGAGGACCGCCGGATCACCCTGACGGTCTCGGCCAAGGGCATCAAAACCATCGACCGCGACGGAATCGAGGCCGTGGTGGCCCGCCTCCGCGCCCGCGGCGAACGCGTCTGAGGAGGCCACGATGGCATCGAAATCGACCGAACTCCGGCCGGTGATCAAACTCCGCTCGACCGCGGGCACCGGTTTCACCTACGTCACCCGGAAGAACCGCCGCAACGACCCCGACCGGATGGTCCTGAAGAAATACGACCCCGTGGTCCGCCGGCACGTCGACTTCCGCGAGGAGCGGTAATGGCGAAGAAATCGAAGATCGCCCGCGACGCCCAGCGCCGGGAGGTCGTGGCGCGGTACGCGGATCGGCGCGCCGAGCTCAAAGAACTCATCCGCAAACCCAGCACGCCGGACGATGAACGGCTGGCCGCCCAGGCCGCCCTGCGCCGCCTGCCGCGCAACGCGAGTCCGGTAAGATTGCGCAATCGGGACGCCGCAGACGGGCGACCACGCGGCTATCTCCGGAAGTTCGGCCTCTCGCGGGTGCGCGTACGCGAGATGGCGCATCGGGGAGAACTACCCGGTGTGCACAAATCGAGCTGGTAACCCCACTGATTCGTGAGTAAGGAACCGGTCATATGGCAGTCAAACGAGGCCCCTCGAAGAAGGTCCGCGCCGAGCAGGCCCGCCGGCCGAAGAAGAACCCGCTGATCGCCGCGGGAATCGAGACCGTCGACTACAAAGACGTCAACCTGCTGCGCACCTTCATCTCCGATCGCGGCAAGATCCGCAGCCGCCGGGTCACCGGCCTGACCCCGCAGCAGCAGCGGCAGGTCGCCGTCGCGGTGAAGAACGCCCGCGAGATGGCGCTGCTTCCCTTCACCAGCCGCTAGGCTCCGCCGAACTCCTACCGGATGCCCCGGGTAGCGGGGCGCGCTCCCCGGGCCACGCCGGTCGGGGGAACACCGGGTTCGCCCCGGTACCGCGGCGCCGCGGCGCAGCTCGGCGCCTCGCCCGCGGCGGCGGGTGCGGGCCGGGTGTGTGGGGGTGGTGTG
>NZ_JARWPM010000140.1 GCF_029869215.1 Nocardia carnea | reverse complement strand
GGGGGGGGGGGGGGGGGGGGGGCCGCCGGGGCCCCCGGCGCGGGCCCACGCCTCGGTGAGGGCGCGGTCGGCGACGACCTGGGCCTTGGCGACCAGGGCCGGGTCCGCCTCGGCGTCCGCTCCGATGGATACCGCGAGATCCCAGCCGTGCGCGACGGTTTCCATCAGATATCCGCCGAGCGCGAGCCCGCCGGGCGCCGGGCCCCACGGGGCGAGGACACCGCGGGTGAGCAGCGTATCGTCGGCCCATTCGGCGAGGGCGGCCGTCGCCCGTTTCAGGTAGTCCTCGCCAGGGCGGCGCTCGTCGATCTCGGCGCGGGCGGGGAGCAGCCGGGGGTCCGCGCCGGCGGCGGTCGCCGCGATTTTCGCCGGGTGGCAGGAAAGATGTTCCAGGAGGGCGCGGACGTCGAATTCTGTGCACGGTGTCGGGTCCGCCCACTGGGCGGGGCGCACCATGTCCATGAGTCCGGCCACCCAGCGGTGGGCCGCGGCGAGGTCTGTCCGGAAATCGGGAATTTGTGTCATGGCACCAGACTCCGGCCCATGCGGTGACATCTGTTGTCACCTTTTCATGGAATTCTGTACGGGTGCGCGCGGACCGGCTTCTCCAGATCGTTCACTTGCTGCGGCGGCACGGCCGGCTGAGCTCCGCGGAGCTGGCTCGCCGGCTCGAAGTCACGAAACGGACCGTGCTGCGCGATATGGAGGCGCTCTCGACCGCCGGGATCCCGGTCTACGCCGAACACGGCCGCGGCGGGGGATTCGCGCTGGTTCCGGGATACGAACCGGATATCGAACAGCTCACCAGCGAAGAAGCCCGGGCCTTGTTCGTCGCCGGCGGGCGGGGTACGGCGGAGGCGCTGGGACTCGGCGCGTCGTTCTGCAGCGCACTGCACAAGCTCGCCTCCGCCCTGCCGGACGACGAACACCGCATGGTCACCCATGTCCGCGAGCGGATCGTCCTCGACACCGGCGGCTGGCATCGCGACCCCGCGGCGCTCGACGCGCTGGCCGACGTGCAGGCGGCGGTACTCGACGACGAGCGGATCCGGATCCGCTACCAGTCGAAGGAGGCCGCCGCGCCGGGGGAGCGGACCGTCGACCCGTGGGGGCTGCTCCAGGTGGGCACCACCTGGTATCTCATCGGCGCCCACCGCGGCCGGCCGCGCAGCTACCGGATCTCACGGATCAGCGCGGTCCGGCGGCTCGGTACACCCGCCGCCCGCCCACCGGACCTGGACCTGCGGAAGGTGTGGGAGCGGATGCGCGCCGATTTCCGTGCGGTGCCCGGCACCGACATCGTGCTGCGCATCCACCGGCCGCGGCTGCCGATGGTGCTGCGCGCGCTCTCGGTCACCATGCTGGAGGAGCCGCGGCCCGCGCCGGGGGAACCGGACGTGTTCCGGGTGCGGGTGCGCAGCCTGCGGGCGGCGGCCGCCATGCTGGTGGGCTTCGGCGCCGAGGTGGAGGTGATCGCGCCGGATGCGCTGTGCGCGGAGATCATCGAAATTGCCGAGGATGCTCGTGCGCACCACCGGCGCAGGCTCGGTGATACCGCGGCACCGGCCGGCGGGGATACCGGCACCCTGCCGGCCATCGATTCGTCCGCAGCATCGCCGGTGTGCTGACCGCGTCCGTACCGGCGCGGCCGAGCCGTGGTCCCTGCGCGCAGGCCGCAAGATGTCAGACCGTGTCCGGGGCCGGCGGCCGCGAGGTCGGCGACAGTGCCCGACATGACGGTGCGGAGATGTTCCGTGAGGTGATCGAGCGGCCAATCCCACCAGGCAGTCGCCAAGAGCCGGGCGATATCGGTCTCGCTGAAGCGTTTCCGGATGAGCCGGGCCGGATTACCGCCGGCGATGCCGTAATCGGGCACGTCACCGGTGACGACCGCACCAGTGCTGATGATCGCACCGTGACCGATCCGGACCCCGGGCATCACCGTGACACCGTTACCGAACCAGACGTCGTTGCCGACCACGGTGTCGCCGCGGTTCGGGAGATCGGTGATCAGGTCGAAATGCTGTGACCACGAGCCACCCATGGTGGGAAACGGAAAGGTCGACGGGCCGTCCATGCGGTGGTTGGCGCCGTTCATGATGAACCGGACCCCGGTACCCAGCGCGCAGAATTTCCCGATGATCAGCTTCTCGGGCCCGTAGTGGTAGAGCACGTTGCGGGTTTCGAACGCGGTCGGATCGTCGGGGTCGTCGTAGTAGGAGAACTCGCCGACCTCGATCAGCGGTGAGGTCACCAGCGGTTTCAGCAACACTACGCGCGGCTGATCGGGCATCGGGTGCAGGACGGTGGGGTCGGCGGGATGTACTGGCACAGGGAACCTCTCGATCCGGCGCAGACCGCTGCGCGGTGGATATCGATCTTCCGGACGGTCGGCATCGACGAACTCCGGCCCGGCACTAGTGCGACAAATGTTGCGTTAGATACGCTGCTGGCACAGCGCACCCCCTTCGAGCGACCGGATATCGACGATGACCCCACCCGAATCCCCCCGCCCCCGGCCCGGCGGCCGCACCGCCCGCATCCGCGACCAGGTCCTCGAGGCGGTCCGGGCGGAACTCACCGAACACGGCTACGACGCCCTCACCGTGGACACGGTCGCCGCCCGCGCGGGCGTACACCGCACCACGGTGTACCGCCGCTGGCGCGATACCGGCGGCCTGATCGCCGACCTCTTCGCCGCGGCCGCCGATCTCGACTGGCACCCCCGCGACACCGGCTCCCTGCCTGGGGACCTCGCCGCCCTCAACCAGGAAATCCAGGATTCCTTTCTTGAAAAGCCGTCCATAGCGGCCGCACTGATCGCGGTCTCGTTCCGCTCCGCGGAGGCGGCCGGCGCCCTGCGCCGCCTCTGGGAAGACCGCTACACCCAATCCGAACTCATCGTCGAGCGCGCCATCCGCCGCGGCGAGCTTCCGCCCCATACCGACGCGCGTGCCCTCCTGGTCGCCGCCACCGCCCCCCTCTATCACCACCTGGTCCTGCTCCGCACTCCACCCGACCCCGCCCTGCCCGGCGACGCCGCCACCACCGCCACCCTCGCCGCCCGAGCCGGCGCATTCAGTGCAGGACATCAACAGGCCCGACCTGAGGCCGAGAAGCGTTCTCGCAGCAGGCGGCCGCCGGCATCAGACCGTCAGCAGGACCTTGGTGGCGCGGCGTTCGTCCATCGCGCGGTAGCCCTCGGCGGCTTCCTCGAGCGGCAGGGTGAGGTCGCCCACCGAAGCCGGCCGCGACCCGCCCGATCGCGGGCTGCAAGAACTGGTCGGCGAATTGTCCACGCGTAGCGAAACTTTCCGTCACCGCTGGGGAACTCACGATGTCCGCACGCACGGATCGGGGACCAAACGTTTCCATCATCGGCGAAGTCGGTGATTGGTATTGGCCTACGAAGAACTCGCCATCGTCGCCGAACCCGGGCTCATCCTGATGGTCTACACCCCCGAACCCGGTTCGCCCTCGGCGCAGCGGCTGCAGATTCTCGCGTCCTGGTCGAGGACCCTCGGCGCGGAGACCGAATAACGGCTGTCCGGCGCCCGGGCCGGGGATACACTGCGCGAGAACCGCGCCGGCGGTTGCCGGTCGCCGAATCCTCGGTATCAGGAGAGTCCGTATGTCACCCGCACCGCAGCCGCGATCCGAGGAATCCGAGCTGGAGCGGCGGGTGGCGCGCTGGGAAGCGGTGGAGGCGATCAAGGCGCTCAAGCACCGGTATCTGCGGGCGTGTGATGCCAAGGACCCCAAGTCTTTCCGGGACTGTTTCGTCGCCGCGGGCGCCGTGGTCGATTACGGTGTGCTCGGCTCGTTCGACGCCGACGGGATGGCGGCGATGTTCGAGAAGATCGCCTTGCAGAAGGTCGACGGCAACAACGTGATCCTCGATATGCACCACGGAACTCATCCCGATATCACCGTGCACGACACGGAACACGCCTCGGGGCGGTGGACGCTGAAGTTCCGTCAGGTGAACCTCATCGAGAAGACCGAAACGGTGCTGACCGGCGAATACGACGACGAATACGTCGTCGAGGACGGCCGTTGGAAGATCGCTGCCTGCCGTTTCGAACAGTACTGGTCGATCACCCGGCCGGTCGACGAGACCTGCCGGATCGTCCAGTAGGTTTCCCGCGCCCGCCGGCACCCGGATGCGAGCCGCCGGCCCGGTGTCAGGCGTCGTCGATACGGAACAGGACGCACCGGCCGGCCAGGGCGGCGAACTCCTCCGGGTCGTCGCTGGTCACCACGCCGGACTTGATCATGACCGGTACCCCGGTGGGGACGAGCCGCGGGAATTCGCGCAGCACCGGTTCGCTGTCGGCCGCCGGGATCTCGACCAGGCGCACGGTCCGCCGGCGCTTACCGACCTTCAGCTCCGCGGTATCGGCCGCCTGGACGTTCTTCACCCAGTCCGCGCCGGGAATCCCGCCGAGAACATATTCGGCGCCCTGGTATTCGAACGGTGTCACCGGGGTGGTCCGGGGTTTGCCCGATTTCCGGCCCGGCACGGTGAGCAGGGCCATCGGCAGTGAAACACCGATCCGGTCGACCGCGACCATCGCGCGGTTCATCGGTTTGAGCCAACGGGGAATCCGGACGTTGTCGTTGCCTGCCATGCCTGCACCTCCAGTTCGCGCCTCGTCCGCCCACTGCGGAACGACCGCGATCCGCATCATGCGAATCGCGGTCGCAGAGTAGCGGTCCGGGGTGACAACCGGGGACCGGTCAGAAGTCCCAGTCCTCGTCTTCGGTGTTGACCGCCTTGCCGATCACATAGCTCGAACCCGACCCGGAGAAGAAGTCGTGGTTCTCGTCGGCATTGGGCGAGAGCGCGGACAGGATCGCGGGATTGACCTCGGTCTCGTCCTTCGGGAACAGCCCTTCGTAGCCGAGGTTCATCAGCGCCTTGTTGGCGTTGTAGCGGAGGAACTTCTTGACGTCCTCGGTGAGGCCGACCTCGTCGTACAGGTCCTGGGTGTAATCGACCTCGTTGTCGTACAGCTCGAACAGCAGCTCGAAGGTGTAGTTCTTGAGCTCGTCGCGTTCGGCCTGGGTGACCTGCTCGAGACCGCGCTGGTACTTGTAGCCGATGTAGTAACCGTGCACCGCCTCGTCGCGGATGATCAGGCGGATCATATCGGCGGTGTTGGTGAGCTTGGCCCGCGACGACCAATGCATCGGCAGGTAGAAGCCGGAGTAGAACAGGAAACTCTCCAGCAACGTCGAGGCGACCTTGCGCTTGAGCGGATCGTCCCCGCGGTAGTACTCCAGCACGATCTCGGCCTTGCGCTGAAGGTTGCGGTTCTCCTCCGACCAGCGGAAGGCATCGTCGATCTCGCGAGTGGAACACAGCGTGGAGAAGATCGAGCTGTAGCTCTTGGCGTGCACCGACTCCATGAACGCGATATTGGTGAGCACCGCCTCCTCGTGCGGGGTCAGCGCATCGGGGATGAGACTGACCGCGCCGACCGTGCCCTGGATGGTGTCGAGCAGGGTGAGCCCGGTGAACACCCGCATGGTGAGCTGCTTCTCGTCCGCGGTGAGGGTGTTCCAGGACGGGATGTCGTTGGATACCGGGACCTTCTCGGGCAGCCAGAAGTTACCGGTGAGCCGATCCCAGACCTCGGCGTCCTTCTCGTCGGGTACCCGATTCCAGTTGATGGCCGAAACCCGATCGATGAGCTTCATGCTGCTTCCACACCCTTCCCGACGACTTCGACGACAACTCTGCCTGGCCTGCGCGTGCCGTAACACTACCCCTTGTGGGGCAAATAGCCGAGCGCCACCACAAGTTGTGTTTTTCGCGTCGAATGCGCTAGGTGAGCGGGGACTTCGGCGCGCGGCGACCGCAGGCGCCGAGCCTACTTCAGTCGTCGCCGGGCGGTTTGCGGCGGCCGCCGGATCCGTCGTCGCCGGTGGAGTAGGGCGACATCGCCAGCCCGAAGGCCAGGCCGAAACCGATGCCGAGACCGATCCCGAGAGCGAGATTGCCCAGGACCGCCAGGCCGAGCGGGATCCCGATCGCCAAGCCGATGACGATCCCGACACTCAACCGGTAACCGAGCGAACGATCACCGTCGACCTTGTCGCCCATACTTCGACGGTACCGGCGATATGGCCTCTCACCTGCGATTATTGTATTCCGGGATGGTCTCGGACCGGTCGCGACTGTGTCTATGGCGCCGAACCGACGGCCGGTGCGGCGTCAGTTGCCCGGCGGCGGTCCCGGTGGTGTGCCGCCCGGACCACCCGGCGGGGCGCCGCCCGGACCCATACCGCCTTCCTGCTGGTGGGCGGATTTCTCGGCGACCCCGATGGTGAGCGAGATATCCAGCCCGGATCGCGGGGAACCGGTGACCGTGGCGAGCTCGGCGTCCCAACCGTCGCCGAACACATTGTCGGTGGCGAGGGTGACCCGGGACAGGTTGCCGACACTGCGCGAATACCCGGGGTCGGCATCGAACACCTGCTCGCATACATCCTGCGGCAGCGCGATCTGCGAGGTCAGCCGGGCGTTCTCGCCGGCGACCGCCACCTCCAGGCTGTCGTAGACCTCGAAGTGGATATGCGGCCAGCGGCCCGAATAGCAGGCGGGGAAGATCGAGGTGAAGCTCACCCGGCCCGCGTCGTCGGCGACCTGGACGCCGCGTAGATAGTTCTGCTCGGTGATCTCCTTGCCGTACAGGGAGTACTCGCCGTCGCGGTCACAGTGCCAGAGATAGATCGCCATACCGGTTCCGGCGGCGCCGTCCTTCGCGAGGTCCTGCACGGTGAGCCGGATGGTGACCGGGACCCCCTCGGCTGTGCCGGAGTAGGGCCCGAAACTGCTGGTGATATCGGAACGCACCACCCCGGATTCGATGAGCACATTCGGACCGTTCGACCCGTCCCCGGGATAGGGTCCGGCCGTTTCCTGCGGGGCCGCCGCGGCGACGGTGCCGGTGGTTGCGGAAGTGGTGGTCCCCGAACCCGCACCCGAGCTGCCGTTATCGGCCGAGCAGGCCGCGGCGACCGTCGCGGTACCCGCCGCCCCCAGTAACCACAGAGCTCGCCGCCGGGAGAACATCACCGACATATCGTGGGCGAAGCCCAGATCGTGTTCGTGTCGTTCCTCGCTCGGCCGCGAGGGTCGTTTCCGCACGGTGCACACCTCTTCTCGACGTTGGGTGATCCCGACGGTAGAAAAGCCGGCTTGCTGTTCCCTGCGTCCGCGCTGTGAGTCGGCTGTGGGCGGCCGGTAGGCCTCCGGGGTAACAGCGTGCTCCCCGGTGTAGGCCGAGGTCAGCGGTGTGCCGTGGACCTCGGTGGCCTCATTCCATGACGTAGGCGTTCAGGCTGTCCCGGATATCGCCGAGGACCGCGCGGGCCGCCGTCAGCCCGGTGGTGTGCCAGAGGGCGTCGTCGACGACGAACGTGCGACTGTCGGTGACCGCGCCCAGCGACTCCCACTCCTCCGAGCGCATCACCGATTCGCCGTGCGCCCGGCCTTCCGGGCCGGCGAACATGATGTAGATGAGATCGCCTTCGGCGGCAACCGGATCGGACTCGTTCACCGGCGCGGACTCCTCACGCTGCGCGGTCGGGCGCTGCGCGCCGGTATCGGCGAGCACCTGCGCCGCGAAGGTCTCACTGCCCATGACCTCGGTACCGGTGGCGGTGAACCGGACGAGCGATGCCTGGGTGAGCGCCGCGTTGATCGACTTACCGGTATCGGCGGCCTCGGTGCGGTAGGCGTCGAGCGCTTCGCGCCCGGCGGCGGCCCGGCCCATGGCGCCCGCGTACGCGCTGAACTGTTCCTCCCACGTTTTGTCCGTGCCCACCAGCACGGTCGGCGCGATAGCGCTGAGCGTCGCGTAATCGGCGCGGCCGACCGGTACCTCGCCGAGGATCAGATCGGGCTGCAACGCGGCGATGAGTGCCGGGTCGGGATCGGTGGCGGGACCGACACCCGGGATCTCGAGCACGCCGTACCCCAGATAGCCCGGTTGCGGCGCGGTCCCGGGTACGGTGGTCGCGCCCGCGACCCGCTCCCACAAGCCGGTCGCGCAGGTCGCGTCGAGCGCCGGGGTGCCGAGCACCACGATGCGCTGCGGGTCGGCGGGTACCCGGGATTCGCCGGCGGCGTGCCGGACGGTGCGGGTGGGACCCGCGGCCGGGTCGGGTGCGGTGGGTAGCGAACAGGCCTGCGTGGTGTCCCGCTCGATCCCCACCACGCCCGCGCCTGCGATCTTGGTGGTGGTGCGGATGATCGACGCCGAATTGTCGGGCTGGCTCGCGCAACCGGCCACCGTCACCGCGAGACAGGCGAGTGCGGCGCCCACCAACCGGTGGGCACGGCGTGCCCGGGTGGAGGTCCGGGGTTTACGCGCGGCTGGGGTACGGACAGCGGGGCTCACCGGCATGCCGGGAAGGGTACATGCTGTGTTTGTTCGGCGGCCCCCCCGCGGGGGCCGGGGGGGGGGGCCCCGAGGGGGGGGTGGTGAAAAAACGCCCCCCCCCC
>NZ_JARWPM010000139.1 GCF_029869215.1 Nocardia carnea | reverse complement strand
GGCGGGGGGTTGGGGGTGGTCATCGGGCCGGGCGCCGGGTTCTGTTCGATTGGGGGGGCGCCTTTGGTCCACTGGCGCCCGGGGTTCGCCGTTTGCTGTTTGCCCCCCGCCACCTTGGCTATCACCGGCGCGCGGGTGGCGCCGGTACCGGTCGTGACCTCGATGCCGCAGCCCACGCCGCAGTACGAGCACGCCGTTCTGGTGGTGGTCCCCGGTCCCGGTTCCCGGCTGTGTCCCCCGGGCGACAGCGGCAGCCCGGCGTGGTTAGGCTGCGCTTCGGCTCCCGGGCTCGACCCGCTCACGCCGTATCCCTCGGACATGGCGTGTCCATTGGGCATGAGCGAGGACCCTGCGTGGTGACGCTGCGCTACCGTCTCCGGGCCTGACTCGCTCATGCACCCGATGGTGCCCGCGACCGGTTTCCTCGGGTTTGCCCGATGTTATCGGCGCATCACATTCCACTTCACCGGCGGAAATCACAGCTGTGAGGAAAATGAACCCGGCGCCTGTCAGCTACCGAGTTTGTAGCCCCGATGCAGCGCGACCACCCCGCCCGACAGGTTCCGCCATTGCGCTCCCGACCAGCCGGCCTGCGTGACCCGGCGGCCCAGCTGCCGCTGGTTCGGCCATGCGCGGATGGATTCGGCCAGGTAGACGTAGGCGTCGGGGTTGCTGCTCACCGCCCGGGCGACTCGTGGCAGCGCCTTCATCAGGTACTCCATGTAGATCGTCTTGAACACCGGGATCACCGGTGTGGAGAATTCACAGATCACCAGGCGGCCGCCCGGTTTGGTGACCCGCAGCATCTCGCGCAGCGCGAGATCGATATCGGCGATATTGCGCAGCCCGAACGAGATGGTCACCGCGTCGAAGGAATTGTCCGCGAACGGCAGCGCCATGGCATCGCCCGCGACCATGGGCACGTTGCGGTGCCGGCCCGCCGCCAGCATGCCCTGGGAGAAATCGGCGGCCACACACCACGCACCGGATTTCCCCAGTTCCACGGTGGAAACCCCGGTGCCGGCGGCCAGATCGAGAACCTGCTCGCCCGGCCGCGGGGCGATGGCCCGGCGGGTCATCCACCGCCAATAGCGGTCCTGTCCGGCCGAGATCACCGTATTGGTGAGGTCGTATCGTCGCGCCACCCCGTCGAACATCGAAGCGACCTCATGCGGTTGCTTGTCCAGCGAGGCCCGAACCGATTGCGTATTCGCCACAGCCCGACCCTACTCGGCGCCGCCGGGTCGTGGGCGAGCCGTTCAGGCCGAACGTGATAACTGATATTCGGTGCCGATCACCTCGGCGTAGTGCCCCATGAGTTCGGTGCACAGGGCGGGCCAGGTGCGGTGCAGCACCGATTTCCGGGCGGCCGCGGCGAACCGGGCGCGCAAGTCGGGATCACGCAACGCGGCGATGGTACTGGGCAGCAGTTCGGTGAACTTCTCCACCGGCAGCAGATAGCCGTTACGGCACGGGGAGACGAGGTCGCGCGGGCCGCCGGCGTCCGGTCCGATCACCGGAACGCCGCTGGCCAGCGCCTCCTGCACACCCTGGCAGAAGGTTTCGTGTTCGCCGGGATGCACCATCACGTCCAGGCTCGCGTAGGCCTGCGCGAGTTCGTCACCACCGAGTTCACCGGTGAATACCGCACCCGGCAGCAGCGCGGCGAGTTTCGCCCGTTCCGGCCCGTCCCCCACGATCACCAGCTGAATCGTCGGGTCGTCGGCAAGTACCGCCAGCCGATCGACGTGCTTCTCCGGCGCCAGCCGGCCTACGAACCCCACCACCAGCCGGTCGCTGCC
This sequence comes from Nocardia carnea, assembly GCF_029869215.1. Lineage (GTDB taxonomy): Bacteria > Actinomycetota > Actinomycetes > Mycobacteriales > Mycobacteriaceae > Nocardia > Nocardia carnea_B. Next base: position 12,852 of record NZ_JARWPM010000139.1, on the reverse strand, counting down.
GCCGGACGTGAACGGATCGGGCCCGCCGCCGGGGCGGGACGCCGTAGCGCCTCCACTCGTGCTCGACCCGTGCAGCCACTGTTGCCGCAACTCGGGGCGCCGGGCGGCCGGGGTGAACCGCACCGCGTCCACTCCGCGTGCCCAGCGGTGGACTCGTGGAATCCCGTGCCGGGCCAGGTTCTCCGCCGCCGCGCTGGACGGTGCGAGGGTGCGGGCCGCGCCCTCGTGGATCCGGCGGGTCCAGCCCCAGGCCGCACGGCTGGCCAGGCCCAAGCCGTAACTCTTGGCGAATCCCGCCACATCGGTCTGGTACACCGCGACCGTAGGCAGGTCCAGTCGCAGCGCGGCGGCCAGGCCACCGGCGCCCAGCAGGAACGGGGAGGCCAGATGCACCACATCGGCATCGAAATCGCCGAGGACCCGGACCATCCCGGGCTGCGGCAGGCCGACGGGCAGCGAGCTGATCTTCGGCACCATCACCGCGGGCACCCGGTGCACCGGGAATCTGCCGTGGTGCCGCGGCGCGGGCGCACGGCCGCGCAGCGTATCGGGCGCGATGACGAGTGCCTCGTGTCCGTGCTGATCCAGATGATCGAGCACTCGCAGGACCGAGTTCACGACGCCGTTCATATTCGGGAGAAACGACTCCGCAACGATGGCTACGCGCACCCGGTCAGTCTGCGGGGTCGCGGGTCCCCGGCACGCGTCGCCGATATGACACCGGATCGAAGATCCGGCGAACACTCATCGAACCGGTTTCCGCCCGCGACAGCAGCCATAGGACCGGCAGGGCCAGCGCCCAGATCGTTGCCAGTACCGACAGCGCCGGGGGTATCGCGACTCGTACATCCCGGCCGGCCACGCGAACGAGATCCGGATCTGCCCGGTGGTATTCCACATTGATGCGTTCGCCCGCGGTCAGGTTGGTCGGGTACAGCACGCCGACCTTGGGATTGTGGGTCACACCGTCCGGGGTGACGTACATCACCGCCGACCGCAATCGTCCCGCGGACAGCACCTCACCCGTGGTTTCGCCCTTGTCGGACTCGATCAGGTAGTCGTTGCGCCAGGCCGCGAGTACCAGCAGCACCATCAGCACGCTCGCCGAAACGGCGGCGATCAGCACCCCGAGACGAATCCGCCGCAGCCGTTCGGCCCGCGCGGAACGGTCCGGGGTTTCGGGGGCCTCGGTAGTGGATGGTTCGTCCGGAACCTGCACCGGAGCCGGCGGCTCGGCCACGTCTGCCTGGTCGGGCACGCTACCTCCTCCGGATTCGGCACCCGGCCACGGTCGGCGGCCGGTACAGGGACAGACAATGTTCGGGTGCCGCCACACCGGGCGGCATCGCCGGACCGCTCACCTCCCGGGGCGGTCCACGGCACCGCAACAGCCTAATCACACCCCGGCGACGACGCGCACCACCTCTACGGCGACCGGGAGCACCGCAAGAGTCGCTGCGGGTCGGGCTTCGCCTGCTGTGGCGCCGTGAGCGACGTCGAGCGCCGCAAGGGTCGCTGCGGGTCGGGCTTCGCCTGCTGTGACGTCGCGAGCGACGTCGAGCATCGCAAGGACCCCACGGTCGGGCCCCGCCTCGTGTGACGCTGTGAGCGACGTCGAGCACCGTAGCGAGTCGCCCACGGGTCGGGCTCCGTCCGCTGTGAGCTGTGAGCACACCAGTGCGGGATATACGGTTCTCGACCGCACATCCAGGGGCCCGAAATCCGGCCCCGCGATGACAGCACGGTCGGCCCGCCAGAGGCGCACGGCGTGGATGGACGCGTCCGGCAGTTCTCCCACCGCGGCCGCGGGTGAGAGGCCGGGAGTGCTGTGCTCGGGTCGCGCCACGGGGACGTGGACGGCCGCGGCGGAAGACGATGGTACGTCCGGCGCGGTCGGCTACTGTGGCGCTCATGGCCCGTAAATTCGGCTTCACGCTGTCCTATCCGATCCCGGTCGCCGAACTCCACGCCGCGCTCACCGGGGAAGAACTGTGGCACGACCGTTTCGCCGGCGCGCAGACAGCCACACTCGATCTGTCCCATCCGGGCGGGCCGGGCACCATTCGGCTCGCGATGAGCGAGAAGATCCGCCCGGAGAAGATCCCTGGCATCGTCCGCAAGGTGCTCAAGAGCGATCTGGTCGTCACCCGGGTCGACAACTGGCAGGCGCTGACCGGCGATACCGCCGAAGGCACCTTCGAAGGCACCTCGTCGGCCATCTCCTCGGAGATGGCCGGAACCTACCGGCTCCGCCCCGCCGGCGACGGTTCGGAACTGGTGGTGGCCGGCTCGGTGAAGGTCAAGGTCCCGCTGGTCGGCGGCGCCATCGAACCCCTCGCCGAACAGTTGCAGCGCCGCGTGGTGGAAAGCGAACGCAAATTCATCCTGAAGTGGTTCGAGGAGCGCGCCAACGCCTGAGGGCCTCGGCGCGTCCGGTGGGCGTGTCCGGCTCCAGTGGCATCGGCGCGGGACTCGCTGGTTTGTGGCGTCGCCGTCCAGAGCTCAGAGCCCTTCGCAGGGCGCGTCCATCGCGGCGGAGGGATCGAATTCCTTCGGCTCGACCATGACCAGCCAGTTCCCGGAGTTGTCCCGGAACACCGCCTCCACGCCGTACGGTCGCTCCGACGGCGGCTGCACGAAATCCACGCCCTTGGCCGTGAGCTCCTTGTAGGCCTGCTGGCAGTCCGCGGTCGTGAGTCCCAGCGACCCGTGCGTTCCGCTCGCCAGCGAGCGGCGGATCGCCTCGGCGAGGTTGTCGTCCAGGGGCGGGCCGGGGACCATCAGGGTCACCTCGAGTTCGGGATGTTCCGGATGGGCCACGGTCACCCAGCGGAAACCGTTGTCGCCCATCTGCACATCGGCGGTTTCCACGAAACCGAGCGTGTCGATGTACCAGTTCTTCGCCTCGGTCTGGTCGGTCACGTACACCGTGACCAGCGAAATATTGGAGATGATCGGGGTCATGGTCCGAGATTAGGCGCCGCGCGTACGTCGCGGCTTCTCCGAAATTGCGCTGTCGGGCCGGCGGTCGGACAGGCCGTGCATGAACACATAACAGCCGGGGATCCGCGGCGCGCCGTCGGCGAATTTCGCCTGGTACTCCGACGGTGACACACCCACCAGTTCGGTGAACTTCCGCGAGAACGACCCGAGGCTGGTGTAGCCGACGAGCAGGCATACCTCGGTCACTGTCGTATTGGTGGCCCGCAGCAGATCCTGGGCCCGTTCGATCCGCCGTTCGGCCAGGTACAACGCGGGTGTACGGCCGTAGGTCGCGGCGAAACAGCGCAGGAAGTGGTACTTCGAGACCCCGGCGGCGGCGGCCATCCCGGTCAGGTCGAGCGGCCGCGCGTATTCGCGGTCGATGAAATCGCGCGCCCGCCGGAGATGGGGGAGCAGGTCCTCGGGAACCGGCCGGGCACCCATGGCCGGCTACCCGAACGGGACGAGTTCGTCGAAACGCATCGACGCGCGCCCGGCCGCCCGCCACGCCCGGGCCGTCAGGTCCACGTCCTCGTCGGTGACCAGATTGCCCATCACTCGAACCGCGGTGCGCTGCAAGAACTTCGACCGCATCACCGGGGGCCCGCCCATCGGCACCATGCGCGGATGGGTCGCCAGGCCGGCGATCCGGCGCGCCACCGAATACGTGCGGCCGTACTTGCGGCGCAACGTATCCGGCCAGAGCCGGGTGAGGTCGGGTTCGTCGAGCAGGCCGGCGAGCATATGCCCGCCCTCGAGCCCGTAGTCGATCCCTTCGCCGTTCAACGGGTTCACGCAACCGGCGGCATCGCCGACCAATGCCCAGTTGCGGCCCGCGATACCGGAGACGGCGCCACCCATCGGCAGCAGCGCCGAGGAGACCGCCCGGAGTGAGCCGGTCAGCTCCCATTCGTCGCGGCGCAGCGCGGTGTAGTGCTCCAGCAGCGGTTTCAGCGCGATATGCGAGGGCCGCCGCTCGGTCGCCAGCGAACCGACCCCGATATTCACCTCGCCGTTGGCGAGCGGGAACACCCAGCCGTAGCCCGGTACCAGTTCTCCTTCGGCGTTGCGCAGTTCCAGATGGGAGGTGATCCACTGGTCGGCGCTGCGCCCGGACGCGATATAGGCGCGTGCCGCCACGCCGTAGGCGTACTTCCGGTGCCAGGTCCGGCCGAGCAATTTGCCGACCGGGGAGCGAACCCCGTCGGCCACGATCAAGGTCTGGCAACCGATCTCGGACTCCCGGCCGCCCGTACGCACCACCACACCGGTGACCCGGTCACCGTCCCGAACGACCTCGGTGACCTTGCTGCCGTCGAACATCCGTGCCCCGGATTTGACGGCGGTATCGCGTAGTTTGTCGTCCAGTTCGGTGCGCGGAATCGCGCTGCCGTAAGTCGGGAACGAACCGGTGGGCCACGGCAGCAGCGCCTCGCGCCCGAATCCGGTCATCCGCAAACCGTGGTTGACGGTATGTGCGCGCACCCATTCGCCCAGACCGAGATGTTCCAGTTCGGCGGTGGCGCGCGGAGTCAGGCCGTCCCCGCAGGTCTTGTCGCGGGGGAATTCCGCCGAATCGAGCAACAGCACCTCGCGACCCGCCCGCGCGGCCCACGCCGCCGCCGCCGAACCCGCGGGCCCGGCACCCACCACCAGCACCTGCGCATGTGCGGGCAGCGGCCCCCGGTCGCTCTCGGCTGGTGTGGCTTCGGGTACACCCATGCGGTCAATAGTTACAGGCCGCCCTCGGCGATGTCGATGGCGGTACGGTGCCAGCATGAACGAGTGGGGCCGGAGCGGGTGCGGCGGTGCCGGTACCGACGCGCCGGTCGCCGCATCGGAATATGGGTCGATGCGGGTCTCGCCCCTGCTCGATCAATACAGTGACGGGGTTCATGGCGCTGTCGCATGGACACGCTAGGTTCATCACCGTGGGGTCGGACGCGTCCTTGGGAGAAGGTATGAGCACATCTGCTGTGAGCGAAGCCGGCACGGTGGTGGCGGGGGTGGACCTCGGCGACGCCGCCCTCGCCGCGACAGTGCGCACAGGGCTCGACCGGGTCGAGGAGTTACTGGTCGAGGAATTGTCGGACGGTGCGTCCTTCCTCCAGGAGGCGGCACTGCATCTGGCCAAGGCCGGGGGTAAACGCTTCCGCCCGCTGTTCACCATCCTCACCGGCCAGCTCGGCCCCCGCCCGGACGATCCGGACCTGATCACCGCCGGCACCGTGGTGGAACTGGTGCATCTGGCCACCCTCTACCACGACGATGTCATGGACGAGGCCACCATGCGGCGCGGTGCGCCGAGCGTGAACTCCCGCTGGGGCAACAGTGTGGCGATCCTGGCCGGCGACTACCTGTTCGCCCACGCCTCCCGCCTCACCTCCACCCTCGGCCCCGACGCCGTGCGTATCATCGCCGAAACCTTCGCCGAACTGGTCACCGGCCAGATGCGCGAAACCATGGGTGCGCGGGAAACCGCCGACCCGGTCGCGCACTACCTGAAGGTGGTCTGGGAGAAGACGGGTTCGCTGATCGCGGCGTCCGGCCGGTTCGGCGGCACGTTCTCCGGCGCCGGCCCCGATCATGTGGAGCGCCTGGCCCGGCTCGGCGACGCGGTGGGTACCGCTTTCCAGATCTCGGACGACATCATCGATATCTCGTCGGTCTCGGCGCAGTCCGGCAAAACCCCCGGCACCGATCTGCGGGAGGGAGTGCACACCCTCCCGGTTCTCTACGCCCTGCGCGACGAGGGCGCCGACGGTGATCGCCTGCGCAGCCTGCTGGACCATCCGCTGGAATCGGACGCCGAGGTCGCCGAAGCGCTGGAACTGCTCGGCCGCTCCGCGGGGATGGCGCGGGCCAAGGAGAAGCTGCGCGAATACGCCGATATCGCGCATACCGAGTTGAAGGCCCTGCCCGCGGGTCCCGCGAACGATGCCCTGGTCCGTCTGGTCCGGTACACGATCGAACGCGTCGGGTGAGCCCTGCTTCCGGCCGGTGACACCGGAACTCCGGGGCCTTCGTGGTCGTTGACGTGGGGTAGCGGTTCTGGCCGAAATCCGCGCGTCTGGGCGCGCCACGAAAACAGGAGTGCTATGCACGGGCACGGGTTTGCGAATGGGATGAAAACGTTCGGGCTCATGGTCGGACTTTCCGCGCTCATCGTGCTCGCGGGTGCGGCTTTCCGGAACACCACGATATTGGTGATCGCGGTGGTCCTCGCCGTGGCGATGAACGGTTACGCGTATTTCAACAGCGATAAACTCGCGCTGAAGGCAATGCGGGCGCAGCCGGTGAGCGAACTCGAGGCGCCCGTGATCTATCGGATCGTGCGTGAATTGGCGACCACAGCCCGGCAGCCGGTGCCGCGTCTCTATATCAGTCCGACGAACGCGCCGAATGCGTTCGCGACCGGGCGTAATCCCCGGCACGCGGCCGTCTGCTGTACCAGCGGTATTCTCCAGATTCTGGACGAGCGGGAATTACGGGCCGTACTGGGCCACGAGCTGTCCCATGTCTACAACCGCGATATTCTGATCTCGTCGGTTGCCGGGGCGATGGCCGCGGTGATCTCCGGTCTGGCCAATTTCGCGTACTTCGCCGCCGCTTTCGGCGGTAACCGGGGCGGTTCCGGTCCGAATTTCCTCGGTGTGCTGCTGGTCTCGCTGCTGGGCCCCATCGCCGCCGGATTGATCAAGCTGGCGGTATCGCGGTCGCGCGAATACCAGGCCGACGAATCGGGCGCCGAACTGACCGGCGATCCGCTGGCACTGGCCTCGGCGCTGCGGAAACTGGAGCGCGGGGTGCAGGCGGCGCCGTTGCCGCCCGAACCCCGGCTCACCGCGCAATCGCATCTGATGATCGCCAATCCGTTCCGTACCGGCGACCGGATGGCCCGGTTGTTCTCGACGCATCCACCGATGTCCGACCGGATCGCCCGGCTGGAACAAATGGCCGGGCGGCACTGAAGAATTCCGGGCTACCGGTAGTTCACGAACTGCAGCGCGATACCGAAATCCTCGCCCTTGAGCAGCGAGATCACGGCCTGCAGGTCATCGCGTTTCTTACTGGTCACGCGTAACTCGTCGCCCTGGATCTGTGCTTTGACACCTTTGGGGCCTTCGTCACGGATCTTCTTGGAGATCTTCTTGGCGTGCTCGGTATCGATTCCCTGCACCAGCGATCCGGTGATCTTGTACGTCTTACCGGAGGCCACCGGCTCGCCGGCGTCGAAGGCCTTCAGCGAGATATCCCGGCGGATCAACTTCTCCTTGAAAACCTCGAGCGCGGCCTTGACCCGCTCCTCGGATTCCGCGGTGAGCACCACTTTGTCCTCGCCCGACCATTCGATGCCCGCGCCCGTGCCCCGGAAGTCGTAGCGCGTGTTCAGTTCCTTTTCGGCCTGGTGCAGCGCGTTGTCGACCTCCTGCCGTTCGACCTTGCTGACGATATCGAATGATGAATCGGCCACACTGCGCTCCTGTTCGCTGTTGGATCACCCTGAGTGCCTACGCAAGCTACCTCTTTTGCGCCCCGGCGCTGACCCGCCGTCTCGATCGCGGCGGCCCGGCGGGTAATCGAGCCCGGTATTCACGATGTCGCCGGAAGCGCCGACCGGCGGTATTCCGGGCAGCTGGCCAGCCGGTTTGCATTCCGGGTGCGGGTTCGTTGTATCCTGCTGTGCGCACTCGGAAAGTGGCCGGAAGGCCGGGAGTGCGGTACCAGGCAGGTTGCCCGAGCGGCCAATGGGAGCAGACTGTAAATCTGTCGGCGAGAGCCTACGTAGGTTCGAATCCTACACCTGCCACCACGAACCCCCGCCGGTGAAATCCGGCGGGGGTTTGATCTTTTCCGGGTGCCGAGCACCGTCCAGTACAACCGAAAAACGGGCTCTGACCACTCGGTTTGGTGCTGTCGGCGGTGAGTGTGTACTCTCGTTCAAGTCTTCGAGGCAACGGGCCGGAGTTCACCGGTTCCGCTGCGGAGAAGTCGCGCCCCCTTAGCTCAGTCGGCAGAGCGTTTCCATGGTAAGGAAAAGGTCAACGGTTCGATTCCGTTAGGGGGCTCGCCGGATTGCCGGTGGTGTCCGACTCGGCACTCCAAGCCGCGACGTCGCCGTCGCAGATGGCGTATAAGGCGGTGTAGCTCAGGCGGTAGAGCAAACGACTCATAATCGTTGTGTCGCCGGTTCGAGTCCGGCCATCGCTACCCATACTGATTGACCCTCTGGTTGACCGGAAAGAAGGCATATCGTGGCCGCGAAGTCCACCGATGTCCGGCCAAAGATCACCTTGGCCTGCGAGCAGTGCAAGCATCGCAACTACATCACCAAGAAGAACCGGCGTAACGACCCGGATCGGCTGGAACTGAAGAAGTTCTGCCCGAACTGCGGCACGCACCGGGCGCACCGCGAATCCCGCTGACCCTCGGTACGTGGCGTCGCCGCTCCGGCGGTGACGCGCAACCTGCCGGGCAGGCCGGTTGACGCCGGTCGCGCGATACACAGGACTCCTGATGTCCTGATCGCCGTGACGCGCCTTTTCGGCGCGCTACAGTTATGGTTCTCTCACGGGTGGTACCCCGCCCGTTCGCGGTCGGCGATGGGCCGCGGTGTTGACCGGGCGGCTGCGCAGTCTCCCTCGGCTACGCCGGCTACCACCTACCTGGACTGACGTCCAGCCGCCAAGCAGACTCCGTGCTGCGGGGTCAGATAGGTACAGTCCTCCCGTGACAACGAACACCGGAACAGACGAAGTGGCCGCGATGGAAGCGGAGTTCGATCCCGCCGCCAATGCCGCCGCGATGGTCGGTCACCACTATCGCGTCGACGACTACTACGAGGTCGGCCGCGAGAAGGTCCGCGAATACGCCCGGGCCGTGCAGGACAGCCACCCGGTGCACTGGGATGAAGATATCGCCCTGGAGTACGGCTACGACGGTCTGGTAGCCCCGGTCACCTTCATCTCGCTCGTCGGCATCCTGGCCCAGCGCAAGCTCTTCGAAACGGTTGTCACCGGCTACGACCTGAGCCAGATCATGCAGACCGACCAGATCCTGGAATTCCACCGCCCGATCCTCGTGGGCGACCGGTTGACCTGTGACGTCTACCTGCATTCCTTCCGCCAGGCCTTCGGCGGCGACATCATCGTCACCAAGAACATCGTCACCGATCAGCACGACGAAGTGGTGCTCACCACCTACACCACCCTGGTCGGCCGCAGCGGCGGTGATATCGATCCCAATCTCAACGAGGCAGTGCGCAAGGTCCTGATGCACGGCATGGACTCGTCCATGCCCGATCACACCCCGCGCTCGCATCCCACGCCACCGGCGCCGGCCGCGCAGAAGGCGGTACCCACCCGGTTCGCGCGTTCGTTCGACGACGTCTCCGTCGGTGACGAGCTGCCCGCCCGGCTGGTACGCCTCACCCGCGGCGATCTGGTGAACTACGCCGGTGTCTCCGGTGACGCCAACCCCATCCACTGGAGCGACGAGGTCGTGAAGCTGGTGGATCTGGAAACCTGCGTCGGGCACGGCATGCTCTCCATGGGCCTCGGCGGCGGATTCGTGACCTCGTGGCTGGGCGATCCGGGCGCGGTGAAGGAATACAACGTGCGGTTCACCAGCCCGGTCTTCGTGAGCGCGACCGAACCCGCCGAGGTCGAATTCACCGGCAAGGTGAAGTCGCTGGATCCGGAAACCCGGACCGCGGTGATCGCGATCGTCGCCAAATCCGGTGGGCGCAAGATCTTCGGCCGGGCCACGGCAACTGTGCAGTTGTCCTGACCTGGTCGAGCGTCCCGATTGGCTTCTGTTGCCGACCGTGCCGTACACTCGGGTTTCTGGGGTCACCAGCCGATGCGCGCTGCTCTGCAAGGCTGGTTCCAGGCGGGGTTCTCGAGTATCGGCCACACCGGTTGAGTAGGCTCGGGTCGATCCGGTTCACCGGGCCCGCCGACGGGGCCGGCATCTGCCGGAGCGGCGCGCGTGTTGTGTGGCACCAGCGCCGATAATTGAATACCGCAATGTGGCTGGATCGCATGGCAGTATCCGGTTCAGCCGAAGGGGCGTAGCTCAAATGGCAGAGCAGCGGTCTCCAAAACCGCAGGTTGCAGGTTCAAGTCCTGTCGCCCCTGCCCTGGATGCCCGGCGATGAGAGAGGATCGACGTGACCGACGAGCGGGATGACACCGCCGCCGCGCAGCGGCCGAGCGGAAAGCGCTCCGCTCGGCGGGGCCGGTCCGCCTCGTCGGGCGCGTCCGATACCGGTTCGATCGCGACCATCGATCGGCCCGCGCGCAAGGACGAGAAGAAGTCCGGCCGGGCCGAGCGGAGCGGGTCACGGAATCCGTTCACACGCTTGTTCAAGTTCCTGCGTGAGGTGATCGCGGAACTGCGGAAGGTTATCTGGCCCAACCGGAAGCAGATGGTCACCTATACGACCGTTGTTCTGGTGTTCGTGATCTTCATGGTCGCGTTCATCAGCGGGTTGGATCTGGCGTTCATCAAGGGTGTCGACTGGTTGTTCGGCTAGCCAGGCGATATCGGCGCCGGTGCCCCGATCCGCGCCCCGCGGGCCGGACGCCAGACAAGACCGCCGCGCCCGAACCCGGCACGCAGAGGATGCACGTGACGACACAGGAAGCGAGTGCCCAGTGAGCACCCCGGAGAACGACACCACCGACGAGTTCCCGGTCGACGATCAGGCGGCCGAGGAGGCTGCCGTACACGTCGAGGAGCCGGCGTCCGACGCCGTGCCCGAGGCTGCCGACGAGGCCGCACCCGCATCCGCCGACGAAGGTGAACCGGATCCGGTCGAGCAGATGAAGGCCGTGCTGCGGCGTGCTCCCGGTGACTGGTACGTCATCCACTCGTATGCCGGCTACGAGAACAAGGTGAAGACCAATCTCGAGACCCGCGTGCAGAACCTCGACCTGGAGGATTACATCTTCCAGGTGGAGGTGCCCACCGAAGAGGTCACCGAGATCAAGAACGGTCAGCGCAAGAGCGTCAACCGCAAGGTGCTGCCGGGCTACATCCTGGTGCGGATGGATCTGAACGACGAGTCCTGGGGCGCGGTGCGTAACACCCCGGGTGTCACCGGATTCGTCGGCGCGACCTCGCGCCCCTCGCCGCTGACCATCAACGAAGTGGTGAAATTCCTGGTCCCGGCTTCCCAGCAGAAGAAGGCGGCCGCGCCCGCCGCTGCCGCGGCGACTCCGGAGACTGCCGGCGAGACCCCGGCCAAGCCGGCCATCGAGGTCGATTTCGAGGTCGGCGAATCGGTGACGGTGATGGACGGCCCGTTCGCGACGCTGCCCGCCACCATCTCCGAGGTCAACGCCGAACAGCAGAAGCTCAAGGTGCTGGTCTCGATCTTCGGTCGCGAGACGCCGGTCGAGCTGGAATTCACCAAGGTCGCCAAGATCTAGCGGCGGCGCCTGTGCCTCCCGGGGCGGTTGTCCTCGGGCCGGACCTTGCAGAGCGCAAGGAACACCACACAACTAGGAAAGAAAGATGCCCCCCAAGAAGAAGAAGCTCGCCGGGATCATCAAGCTTCAGATCCAGGCCGGCCAGGCGAACCCGGCTCCGCCGGTGGGCCCGGCGCTCGGCCAGCACGGCGTCAACATCATGGAGTTCTGCAAGGCCTACAACGCCGCGACCGAATCGCAGCGCGGCAATGTGGTGCCGGTCGAGATCTCGGTGTACGAGGATCGGTCCTTCGACTTCAAGTTGAAGACCCCGCCCGCCGCCAAGCTGCTGCTCAAGGCCGCCGGTGTGCAGAAGGGTTCGCCCGAGCCGCATCGCAACAAGGTCGCCAAGGTGACCATGGACCAGGTGCGCGAGATCGCCAAGACCAAGCAGGAAGATCTGAACGCCAACGATATCGATCAGGCGGCCAAGATCATCGCCGGTACCGCGCGCTCGATGGGAATCACCGTCGAAGGCTGACGGTCGTCGATCCCGCTTTTCGGTGGGAGGGCCGGCCAGGCCCGATAACCACGGCTGAACCAGACATAAGGACAGAGAAACATGGCAAAACGAAGCAAGGCGTATCTCGCCGCGGCCGAGAAGGTCGACCGCACCAAGCTCTACTCCCCGCTGGCCGCCGCGCGGCTGGCCAAGGAGACCGCCACCACCAAGACCGATGCGACCGTCGAGGTCGCCGTCCGGCTCGGTGTGGATCCCCGTAAGGCCGACCAGATGGTCCGTGGCACCGTGAACCTGCCGCACGGCACCGGTAAGACCGCCCGCGTCATCGTGTTCGCGGCCGGTGAGAAGGCCGCCGAGGCCGAGGCCGCCGGTGCGGACGCCGTCGGCGCCGAAGATCTGATCGAGCGGATCCAGGGCGGCTGGCTCGATTTCGACGCCGCGATCGCCACCCCCGATCAGATGGCCAAGGTCGGCCGCATCGCGCGTGTCCTGGGCCCGCGCGGTCTGATGCCGAACCCGAAGACCGGCACGGTCACCACCGATGTGACCAAGGCGGTCAACGACATCAAGGGCGGCAAGATCAACTTCCGTGTCGACAAGCAGGCCAACCTGCACTTCGTGATCGGCAAGGCGTCCTTCGACGACAACAAGCTGGTGGAGAACTACGGTGCCGCGCTGGACGAGATCCTGCGCGCCAAGCCGTCGACCGCCAAGGGCCGTTACGTCAAGAAGGTGACGGTTTCGACGAACACCGGACCGGGCATCCCGGTGGACCCGAACCGCACCCGCAACCTCCTCGACGAGGACGCGACCGCGTAAGGCATTCGGCAACCGGCTCCGATTGCGGGTGGGGAGGGGTTTAGGTTGCCCCCCCCAAACCGGGTTTAGGGCCGGGTTGGGGCCCCGGCGCCCCCAACCGCGCCCCGGGGGGGG
>NZ_JARWPM010000138.1 GCF_029869215.1 Nocardia carnea | reverse complement strand
GCGGTAACTGTCCAACCAGCCGTGCCCGACCTTCCCCTGCCCGCCGGTCCGTCTCTCGCCCCCCCCGGCGGTCGGCGTCCCGGCAGTCGGCCGCAGCTTCCGGTGTGCCGTTGACCGCCACCATCGCCGAATACGCTTACCTTTGACACGTGTTGGAACCGACAGGACCGTTACCGCCGGAGATCTACTGGCGGCGTCGTGTGTTTGCCATCGGCGCGCTGATCGTCGCCCTGGCGGTGGTGATCTGGCTGGTCGTGACCGTATCCCGGGGCGGCGATTCGCCCGGGACCGCCGCCGCGGCGACCTCGTCGGCGACCGGTACGGAAACCGCGGCGAGTTCCGCGCCGGCCCCCACTACCACCACCGGAGCGTCCACCACGGCCTCCGGCACCACACCGGCCCCCGCCGCGTCCGGGCAGTGCGCCGACCAATCACTGGCGATCAAGGTTTCCGTGGCCCAGCCGACCTACAGGGTGGGGGAGGAGCCCGTTTTCGGGATCGTGATCACGAATATCTCCGGCGAGCCCTGTACCCGGGATATGGGGTCGGGATTGCAGCGGGTCTCCGTGCACACCCTCGACGGCGGTCGCCAGTTGTGGGCCAGCACCGACTGCTATCCCGACGGTGAACCCGATGTACGTACCCTCGACCGCGGCGAGCAGGCAGCGTTCACCGTCACTTGGACCGGCACCACATCCCAGCCCGAATGCGCCGGGGAACGCGTTCCGGTGCCTACCGGGGCCTACAACGTGACAGCGCAGCTCGGTTCCGTACGCAGTGCCCCGGAGCCCTTCAACATCGCCTGACAGCGCCCGGGGCCCGGCAACGGTGGCTGATATATGCGCGCGCCGCCGGGCGGTCATGGCGCGGAAAATCGCCGCACGGCAGGCCCGGGGTTGTGCGCATTTCTCGGTCGGGCCGGCCATCGTGGCTGCGTCGGATCCGATACCTGTCTCCGTCCGGCGCCGTCGCTGGGCAGGTTCGGGCCCGGAGTCGTAACGCGGCGGAGCGCTGATGTCCCGGCATGCCGTGCCCTGACCGCACCGGCCGCACGCTGCATCGGCACCCCGGCCGCCACCGGCGCGACGAAACCGGCACTTGTCCCGGCGATATCCTGCGGACCTCGCCGGACTGTCCCGATCGCGCCCGGATCACCCGGCTCGGCGCGAACGCGGGTCCGCCGCGGCACTCATTTCTTCGTGAGCCCGGCCAGCCGCAGGGCGGCGCGCAGGCTCGATACCTCGTGCAGCGTCATACCGATGCCTTTCCCCGTGACTCCGGGCGGCACCACCGCGGTCGTGAATCCGAGTCGCTCCGCCTCCGCGAGCCGGCGGCCGGCCGCGGTGATCCGGCGGACCTCACCGGCCAGCCCCACCTCGCCGAGGATCACCCAGCCCGGTGGCAGCGCCGTATCCCGTGCGGCACTGGCGATGGCCACCGCGATGGCCAGATCCGCGGCGGGCTCGGTGAGCCGCATGCCGCCGACGGTCGCGGCATAGACATCCTGTTTGCCGACGTAGAGCCCGCAGCGGCTCTGTAGCACGGCCAGCACCATGGCGACCCGGTTGTAGTCCAGTCCGCTCACCGCCCGGCGCGGTGCCGGCACCTGGGTGTCGACCGTGAGCCCCTGTACCTCACCGACGAGCGGCCGCTTCCCGTCCATCGCCACCGTCACCGCGGTACCCGGAACAGAATCGGTGCGGTGATGCAGAAACAGTCCGGAAGGATCTGTGACACAGGCGATTCCGTCGTCGTGCAGTTCGAAACAACCCACCTCGTCGGCGCTGCCGAAACGGTTCTTGATACCGCGCACCATGCGCAGTGTCGAATTCTTGTCGCCCTCGAACTGCAGTACCACATCGACCAGATGCTCCAGGGTGCGCGGCCCCGCTACGGCGCCGTCCTTGGTGACATGACCGACCAGCAGTACCGCGATCCCGCTCGACTTGGCCAGCGAGGTCAACGCCGCGGTGACTGCACGGACCTGGGTGACGCCGCCGATCACGCCGTCGCTATCGGTGGCCAGCATCGTCTGCACCGAATCCACCACCAGCAGAGTGGGTTTCACCTGCTCGACATGGCCGAGTAGCACCGACAGATCCGATTCCGCCGCCAGGTACACACGATCGTGCACCGCCCCCGTCCGATCGGCACGTAACCGTACCTGCCCCGCCGATTCCTCCGCGGTGACATACAACGCCCGCTCGTCGCGCTGCCGCGCCCATCGATGCGCCACCTCGAGCAACAGGGTCGATTTCCCCACCCCGGGCTCCCCGGACAGCAACACCACCGAGCCCGCGACGATCCCACCGCCGAGCACCCGGTCCAGCTCGGAAACCCCGGTCGGCCGCGCGGTGGTGGTATTCGAGTCGATCCGCGAGATCGGCGCGGCCGCGGTACTCGGCAGCATCGCCTTCCGCCCCGCCGGAACCCCCGCCGCGCCCGCCGCGGGCAGTGCTTCGTCGACCGTGCCCCACGAGCCGCAGCCGGGACATTTACCAACCCATTTGGCGACTTCGTGCGCACACTCCGAACACCGGTAGACAGCCTTGGTCTTGGTACCTGCCACGAACGCGCACCTTACGCATACCCACCGACAGACAATGACTTATCGGCCCCCGCCGCGACCGATGTTGCGAGAGACTGCCCACGCCGAAGACCCCGCTCACCCCGGCGGAGGGACGAAGAGGACGCCACCCGCGCACACCGCCGAGGCCGAGCTGAACGAGCCGTCCCATCGGAACGAGCGCACGCCCGAACCGACCGGCCCCTGCCGAAGCCCCGGGACGTTCGCACTACTTCGAACCCCGACGCGACACAGCGAGTCTTACGCGGCACTGGAGGCCGACACAACCCCGAAACCGAAGGCGCCCAGCGCTGCCGAGTCTTTACGAGGCTTCGGGCGTTCACACAACTTCGGGCCGGACGCGACCACTGCGCCGCCGAGTCTTACCAGGCCCTTGGAGGTTCACATAACCCAGGAACCAAAGGCGACCGCGGCGCCCAGTCCTACCAGCCCCTCAGAAGTTCACACAACCCCGAAACCCGAACGCAACTGCGGCCCCGCCGAGTCTTACGAGGCCCTCGGAGGTCTACACAACCCCGGAACCGGACGCGACCACGGCAGCACCGAGTCTCACGAGGCCTCCGGGGCCCACACAACCCCGGAACCGAACGTAACCACGGCGGCGCCGAGTCTCACGAGGCCCCTGGAGGTGTACGCAAACCCGAAACCCGGACGCAACCGCGGCGGTGCCGAGTCTTACGAGGCCCTTGGAGGGTTTGGCCCGTCCCCGGGGGGGGGGGCGCGGGGGGGGGGGGGGGGCCCCCCGGGGGGGGGGGGGGGGCCCCCGGGCCCCGGGGGGGGCCACCCCCCCGCCCCCCCCCCGCCCGCCCAAAAA
>NZ_JARWPM010000137.1 GCF_029869215.1 Nocardia carnea | reverse complement strand
CGGGCGGCCCCCCCCCCGGGTGTTTGCCCCCCCCCGCCGCCGGGGCTGGGCCCCCCGAGGCGCGGGGGGCGTGCATGCTCCCGACGAGGGCACGCACCCGATACCCGAGCGGCGAGGGAAGCGGCTCGGGCGGCTCGCGGTCAGGCGTCGCGCCGGTTGACGACCACTAACGCGATACCGGCGACGACGGCGGTGAAGGCGATGAAGTAGGCGAGGCTGCCCCATACACCCCAATGCCAGTTCGCCGAGGACATCGTGTCGTCCATCGTCGCGAAACGGCTCGCATTCTGGAACGGCAAGAACGCGCTGATCTCACGTCCCACCTTACCCAGTGCGCCGACCAGGGGTTCTATGATCAATTGCCACAAAACGATCAAGGATATAGCCGCGGCGGATTGCCGGACCAGCACGCCGATCGCGACGGCCAGCACCACGTTGAGGAACGCCAGCACCGGCACCGCGTACAGCGCACGCCAATTACCTTCCAGTACCAGGGTCGAACCCGCGTCCCCGGCCACCACCTTGGCGACGGCGTAGGCCGCGAAGGCCAGGACCGTGGTGAGGACCGCGGCGTAGACGCCGACCAGGCCCGCCTTCGCGCCGATCACCCTCGTCCGGTTGGGTACGGCCTGGAAGGTCGTCCGGATGATGCCGAACCGGTATTCGCTGGTCACGGTCAGCGTGGCCATGATGGCGAGCACCAGCACCCCGAAGCCGTTGATCCCGAGAAACGCGGTATCGACCGTGAGCGCGGGCGCGCCGGAGGCCTGCGGGTCGTCGGCGGCGATCCGGCCGATCAGGCCGAACAGCGCGGCGAATCCGACGGCCAGGGCCACCACGATCACCGAGCACCACCACGGTGAACGGGTAGAGGTGAGTTTGATCCGCTCCGCGGCGATCACACCCATTACTTCGTACCTCCCGTGATCAGTGGTTCGGTGCCCGCCGGCCGGTCCGTCACCACCGTGACATCGGCCGCCGACCCGATCTCGCCGTGATACTGGACATCCCCGCCGGTCATCCGCATGAACGCCTCCTCGAGCGAGCCGCGCTGCGGGGCCAGTTCGTGCAGGACGATGTGGTGCTCGCCGGCCAGGGTGCCGACGGCATCGCTGGTGACCCCGTTCACGATGAGCGCGGCGCCGTCGGCGTTGCCGTCGTTCTCCTTCACCGTCATCCCGTGCGAGGTGAGCAGGCTGCGCAATTCGTCGAGTTGCGGGCTGCGCACCCGCACCGACGACTCCGAGGCGCGTTCGATGAATTCCGCGGTCGTGGAATCGGAGATGAGCCGGCCCCGGCCGATGACCACCAGGTGATCGGCGGTCTGCGACATCTCCGAGAGCAGATGGCTCGAGACCAGCACGGTGCGACCCTCGGCGGCCAGCCGCTGCATGAACCGGCGGATCCACAGGATGCCCTCCGGGTCCAGGCCGTTCACGGGTTCGTCGAACAGCAGGACCTTCGGGTCGCCGAGCAGCGCCCCCGCCAGACCCAGCCGCTGCGACATACCCAGCGAGAACCCGCCCGCGGATTTCCCGGCCACCTCCGAGAGGCCGACCAGCCGCAGCACCTCCTCGACCCGCGATTTCGGCAGTCCGTTGGAGGCGGCCATCCATTCCAGGTGGGCGCGTGCGGAACGGTTGGGATGCACCCATTTGGCGTCGAGCAGCGCCCCCACTTCGCGCAGCGGGTGTTTCAGCTCGGCATACGGTTTACCGTCGATCAACGCGGTACCCGCGGTGGGCCGGTCCAGGCCCAGGATCATCCGCATGGTGGTGGATTTACCGGCGCCGTTGGGTCCGAGGAAACCGGTGACCTGCCCCGGTCGAACGGTGAAGGTCAAATCCTGGACCGCGACGGTCTGCCCGTAATGCTTGGTCAAGCCCCGGACTTCGATCATGCCGACCAGCATGCCTTATGACCGTGGCCCGCGCGTCGCCCGATGGTCGTGACTCGCGGTCATCCTCGAGGATGAGATGCCCCGGACCTCGACCCGGTGTGCCGGCCCTACAGTTCCGGCGACGACGCCTGTGCCCAGAAACGTTTCGGTATCCGGCCCGCCGCACGTGCCCGGTATCCGGCCCGCACGGCATCCGCCATGGCTGCCGCCATGAGGGCCGGCTGTCGCGCGCGGGTGACGGCTGTCGCGAGGAGGACCGCCGAGCAGCCGAGTTCCATGGCGAGCGCGGCGTCGCTGGCCGTGCCGATACCGGCGTCGAGGATCACCGGGACCCCGGCGCGGCTCACGATCATCTCGATATTGTGCGGATTGCCGATACCGAGGCCGGTGCCGATCGGTGCGCCGAGCGGCATCACCGCCGCGCAGCCCGCATCCTCGAGCCGCCGCGCCAGGGCCGGATCGTCGTTGGTGTAGGGCAGTACCGTGAAACCGGCGTCCACCAGCTGTTCGGCCGCGTCGAGCAGTTCGATGGGGTCGGGCAGCAGGGTGCGCTCGTCGGCGATCACCTCGAGTTTCACCCAGTTGGTATCGAGCGCTTCGGCCGCGAGCTGGGCGGTGAGTACGGCCTCGGCCGCGGTGCGGCAGCCGGCGGTATTGGGCAGCGGCGCGATATCGAGGCGTTTCAGCAGGTCGAGCACGCCGGTACCGCCGGCCGAATCCACCCGGCGCATGGCGACGGTGGTCAGCTCGGTACCGGAGGCCACCAGGGCTTCTTCCAGTACGGTCAGGTTCTCCGCGCCGCCGGTGCCCATGATCAGCCGGGAGCCGAAGGTGCGGTCGGCGATCCGCAGCGGTTCGTCAGCCACCCTGGACCGCCGTCAGCACATCGATCTCCCAGCCGCGGCCGACCGGTTCGTCCCAGCGCGATTTCGGGAACACCGCGCCGTCGACGGCCAGCGCCACACCCTGACACGGCAGATCGAGCCGTTCCAGCAGTTCACGGACGGTGAGCGGGGCGGCGAATTCGTGATCGGTCCCGTTCACGGTGACCCCGATCGGTGCCGCCGAACCCGCGGCCGGTGATTCCGATGCTGATGACACTGTCATCGACTACCTCCTGAAAATGTGGCCGCACCGAACCGGAGCGGATCGGCCGCCGCGACCTCGGCCAGCGGCTGCCCACCGAGTTCGGCGATGACGGCATCGGCCGTGAGCGCACTGGTCAGCATGCCATTGCGACCGTGGCCGGTGGCGGCGATCACCCGGTCGGACAGGCGGCCGATCAATGGAAGATTATCCGGGGTACCCGGACGTGATCCCGCACTCGCCTCGGCCAGCTCGTATTCCCCGATCCCCGGCAGCACGGTCTCGGCGTCGGCGATGAGGTCGCGAACCCCGGCGACGGTGACGGCGGTATCGAAACCCGCCTCGTACTGGGTCGCGCCGATCACGACCCCGTCGTCGCGAGGTACGAAGTACACGGGCCGGCCGTGCACCCGGGCCCGCACCACGCGTGTGGGCGCCGGCTGGGTACCCGGACGCTGCCGAAGGCGCAGGATCTCGCCCTTCACCGGGCGGACGGGCAGCGTCGGCCAGAGCGCGGCCGAGGCGGCGCCCGCGGCGAGCACGATCCGGCCGTGGTCGAGTTCGGTGAGGTCACGCACGCGGTCGGGGCGCACGATGACCCCGGCGTCACCGGCGGCCTTACGCAGGGCGGTGACCAGCCGGCGGTTGTCGATGGCGGGTTCGGCGGTGGCGAGGAGGCCGGCCCGGACAGAGCGGGCCAAGGCGGGTTCCAGCGACCGCACCGCGGCCCGGTCCAGCAGCCGCAGATCGTGTCCGTGCCCGTTCACCCAATCGGCGATGGTGCGTAGGTCGGCGGCGTCCGCGCCGTCCTGGGCAATGGTCAGCGTTTCGCTTGCTACGTAAACGTCCACCCCGGTCACCGCCGCGAGCCGGGCCGCGAAGCCCGGCCAGGCAGCCAGTGCCGCCGCGCCGAACGCGAGCACTCGGTCCTCACCCGGCCAGCCTTCGGACAGCGGGGCAAGCATCCCCCCGGCTACCCAGGAGGCGCCACTGCCGACCGCGGGGTCGAAGAGAGTGACCGGCCAGCCTGCTTCCGCGGCCCGCCACGCCACTGCCAGCCCGATCACACCGCCGCCGACAACGGCGAGGGTCGTATCGGATGTGGGTTCCGGCGTGTTCATCGTGTGCCACCTCCTTCGGGGCGTTCGGCGGACCGGTAGGAATCAGCGGCGAGTCCGGCGGTCACCACTGCGCACGCGACACAGCGGGCGATTCGTGGATACGAGGACGACCGGCGTGGCCACCACGCCCCATACGGTGGATTGCCCGGGCCGTGCGGGTGCGGCGCCTCCCGCCCGGGACCATCCGGGCGGACGCTGTCCGCACCGGCCGCGCCCGCGCCGAGCGCGCGGATGTTCGCACTACGTTCCACCTCCTGCAACATTTCCACGTTAGCGCGGTTACGGTGGCAGATGTGCAACCGTCCTCCGCTCGCCGACAGCTCCCGCCGCGCGACCGTCTCGCGACCGCCCGGCTGTACCTGTGCACCGACGCCCGTCGAGAGAAGGGCGATCTGGCAGCGTTCGCGGACGCGGCGCTGGCCGGCGGTGTCGACATCATCCAGCTACGCGACAAGGGGTCGCCCGGCGAGCAGCGGTTCGGCCCGCTGGAAGCCAAGGGCGAACTCGCCGCACTCGCCGAACTCCGCGCCGCCACCCGCCGCCACGGCGCGCTGCTGGCGGTGAACGACCGCGCGGATATCGCCCTGGCCGCGGCCGCCGACGTGCTGCACCTGGGCCAGCAGGATCTGCCGCCCTGGTACGCCCGCCGGATCCTGGGCCCGGATGCGGTGATCGGCCGCTCCACCCACGATCGGGAACAGGCTCGCCTCGCGGCGGCCGACGAACATCTCGACTATTTCTGCACCGGCCCGGTCTGGGCTACTCCCACGAAACCCGGCCGGGAACCGGCCGGTCTCGAACTGGTGCGCGAAACCGCCGCCGCCGCACCCACCCGGCCCTGGTTCGCGATCGGCGGTATCGACGGCTCGACCCTGCCCGAGGTCCTGGCTGCGGGCGCGGAACGCGTGGTGGTGGTGCGTGCGATCACCGCCGCCGACGACCCGGAGGCGGCCGCCCGGGATCTGAAGTCCGCGCTCCTGGCGGGCTGAACCCGCCGGGAGTTTGTCCGCCGGCCCTGCCCCGGCGCAGGGGAGCAGGACCGGCGTGCCACCAGGGGCCGGGTTGTCGAACCGCCGCCGAGCGACGGACAGTTCGCCGGACACCACCTCGTGACTGCCCCACCGCGCGGCGCGGGAAACCTCACGACCGATCGGCGGCCTGTTCCGGCGACGGCGGTCCGGCCGGGATCGACTTCGGCGGTCGCCGCAGAGTTTCCGGCCCGGAAGGAGTCGTCGGCAGGCTGGGGCCGGTTACAGCAGCCAGAGCACGGCACCCACTGCCGCGAGAACCGCGCAGACCGCCAGGCTGATCGCGAGCGGGCGAGTGTTCTTCCAGGTGGTGTAGGCGCCGCCGATCAGGAATCCGGCGAGGGCGAACAAGAGCACTGCGGCGACATCTGTGGACACAGAAGCTCATTGTGCCTGGTCGGCGCGGGTGTGCACCGGCGGGTGCGCGGCCCGGGAATTTACAAGCACGCGTGCTTGATTTTTTCGTGGGTGCCTGTGATGCTGAACTCGTACGCGAACAGCCCCGGGCGCTCCACGCCCGTAGCGGTAGGAGGCGCAACCGCTCATGAGTGCTCTGGCAGCCGATCCGGACGTCATCCGGATCGGCAACTGTTCCGGGTTCTACGGCGATCGGCTCGGCGCCATGCGCGAGATGCTCGAGGGCGGGCAGCTCGACGTGCTCACCGGGGACTATCTCGCCGAGCTCACCATGCTGATCCTGGGCCGCGACCGGATGAAGGACCCCGGGCTGGGCTACGCGAAGACCTTCCTCCGGCAGCTCGAGGACTGCCTGGGCCTCGCGCTGGAACGCAACGTCCAGATCGTGACGAACGCCGGTGGGGTGAATCCCGGCGCGCTGGCGGACAAGGTGCGCGAACTGGCGGCCCGGTTGGGCCTCGAGGTCCGGGTCGGGTACGTCGAGGGTGATGATCTCACCGCCCGCGCCGCCGAACTCGGCCTCGGTTCCCCGCTCACCGCGAACGCCTATCTGGGCGCTTGGGGCATCGTCGATTGCCTGGCCGCCGGCGCGGATATCGTGGTCACCGGCCGGGTGACCGACGCCTCGGTGGTGGTAGGGCCGGCGGCCGCGCATTTCGGCTGGCAGCGCACCGATTACCACCGGCTCGCGGGTGCCGTGGTGGCCGGGCATGTGATCGAATGCGGTACCCAGGCCACCGGCGGTAATTTCGCGTTCTTCACCGAACTCCCCGATCTGGGGCGGCCGGGTTTCCCGATCGCCGAGGTGCGCGCCGACGGCAGCAGCGTGATCACCAAACACCCGGGCACCGGCGGCGCGGTAACGGTCGATACGGTCGCGGCGCAGCTCATGTACGAAATCCAGGGTGCCCGCTACGCCGGCCCCGATGTCACCACCCGGCTGGATACCGTGGAATTGACCGCCGATGGGCCGGATCGGGTACTGATCAGCGGAGTTCAGGGCGAGCCGCCGCCACCACAACTCAAGGTCTCGCTGAACACCCTGGGTGGTTTCCGCAACGAGATGGAGTTCATCCTCACCGGGCTCGATATCGAGGCGAAAGCCGAACTGGCACAACGGCAGCTCGAATCCTGGCTGCCCGAACGCCCCGCCGAACTCGACTGGACCTTGGCCCGGCTCGACCGCCCCGACGCCGAGACCGAGGAACAGGCGAGTGCCCTGCTGCGCTGCGTGGTCCGCGATCCCGACCCGAACAAGGTGGGCCGCGCCTTCTCGAGCGTCGCCGTCGAACTCGCGCTGGCCAGCTATCCGGGCTGCAGTTTCACCGCGCCGCCCGGAAATGGTTCGCCCTACGGCGTCTACCGTCCGGGCTACGTGGACGCCGTGGAGGTTGCGCATACCGCGGTACGCCCGGCCGGCTGCCGGGTTCTGGTGGGCGCGCCCTCGGAAACCCAGAAGCCGGCCGAGGTACCGGAACCCGAACTCCCCGAACCGCTACCGGTCGCCGCGACCAAACGGGTGCCGCTCGGCACGATCGCCCTGGCCCGCAGCGGGGACAAGGGCGGGGACGCCAATATCGGTGTATGGGTGCGCACCGACGAGCAGTGGCGCTGGCTGGCGCATACGCTCACCGTCGACCGGTTGCGCGAACTGCTCCCCGAAACCGCCGGGCTGGGGGTCACCCGGCACGTCCTGCCGAATCTGCGGGCGCTCAACTTTCTCGTCACCGGCCTGCTCGGTGCGGGCGTGGCCTATCAGGCCCGTTTCGATCCGCAGGCGAAGGGGCTCGGCGAATGGCTGCGGTCCCGTCATCTCGACATACCGTTGGAGCTGTTGCCGTGAGCACTGTCTGGAACACCCCGGAACGCCGCGAATTGCGTGCCACCGTCAGGTCTTTCGCCGAACGCGAGATCATGCCCCACCTGGACGACTGGGAACGCGACGGCGAGATCCCCCGCGAACTACACAAGAAGGCCGGCGCACTGGGCCTGCTGGGGATCCAGTTCCCCGAATCCGCAGGCGGCGCGGGCGGCGACGGTATCGACGGTGCGATCGTCTGCGAAGAACTGCACTACGCCGGGGTTTCCGGTGGACTGTTCGCCTCGCTGTTCACCTGCGGTATCGCGGTGCCGCATCTCATCGCCGCCGGCGATACCGGGCAGATCGAGCGGTGGGTGAAGCCCACGCTGGCCGGGGAGAAGATCGGCTCGCTGGCCATCACCGAGCCCGGCGGAGGTTCCGATGTCGGCCATCTGACCACCAGCGCGCGCCGCGACGGTGACCACTACATCGTCAACGGCGCCAAAACCTACATCACCTCGGGCTGCCGCGCCGATTTCGTGGTCACCGCGGTCCGCACCGGCGGCCCGGGGTCGTCGGGGGTTTCGCTGCTGGTGGTCGAGAAGGGCACACCCGGTTTCACGGTCGGCCGGAAACTGGACAAGATGGGCTGGCGCGCCTCCGATACCGCGGAACTGTCGTACCAGGACGTGCGCGTACCGGTGACGAACCTGGTGGGCCCGGAGAATTCCGGGTTCCTGCAGATCGCGGCCGCCTTCGTGAGTGAACGGGTGGGACTGGCAGTGCAGGCGTATTCGAGTGCTCAGCGCTGCCTGGACCTCACCCTGGACTGGGTGCGCAACCGCGAGACCTTCGGCCGCCCGCTCATCAGCCGCCAAGCCGTGCAGAACACGGTCACCGAAATGGCCCGGCGGATCGACGTCGCCCGCGTCTATACCCGCGATGTGGCCGCCCGCGCCGCCGCCGGGGAAACCGATCTGATCGCCGAGGTCTGTTTCGCCAAGAACACCGCGGTCGAGGCCGGCGAGTGGGTCGCCAACCAGGCGGTGCAGTTGTTCGGTGGTCTGGGGTATATGCGCGAATCCGAGGTGGAACGCCAGTACCGGGATATGCGGATCCTCGGCATCGGCGGCGGTACCACCGAAATCCTCACCGGGCTGGCCGCTAAACGATTGGGGTACCAGGCATGACCACATTGCGCAGCACCCTCGATACGACCACCCCGGAATACACCGCGGCGGCGGAGGCCATGACCGCGAAACTGGCCGAGGTGGAGGCCGAATTCGATAAGGTCATCGCCGGAGGCGGCCCGGAGAAACTGGCCCGGCACCGCAAACGCGGCAAACTCACCGCCCGGGAACGGATCGAACTGCTCATCGACGAGGATTCGCCGTTCCTGGAGCTGTGCCCGCTGGCGGCCTGGGGCAGCGAATTCCAGGTCGGGGCCAGTACGGTCGCCGGGATCGGCGTGGTGGAGGGCGTGGAATGCATGATCGTCGCCCCCGACCCCACCGTCCGCGGCGGCACCTCCAACCCCTGGACGCTGCGGAAAACCCTGCGCGTCAACGACATCATCCGGGAGAACCGGCTGCCGGTGATCTCGCTGGTGGAATCCGGCGGCGCCGATCTGCCCACGCAGAAGGAAGTGTTCGTACCGGGCGGCCGCATGTTCCGCGACCTCACCCAGGCCTCTGCCGCCGGAATCCCCACCATCGCCCTGGTTTTCGGTAATTCCACCGCCGGTGGCGCCTACATACCCGGAATGTCCGACCATGTGGTGATGATCAAGGAACGCTCCAAGGTGTTCCTGGGCGGTCCGCCGCTGGTGAAAATGGCCACCGGCGAGGAATCCGACGACGAATCCCTCGGCGGCGCCGATATGCACGCCAGAGTTTCCGGACTGGCCGATTACTACGCGCTCGACGAACAGGACGCCATCCGGATCGGGCGCCGTATCGTCAAACGGCTGAATTGGAAGAAACAGGGCCCCGCGCCCCGGCCCTCGGTTCTCGAACCGCTTTTCGACTCCGAAGAACTGCTGGGCATCGTCCCGCCCGATCTGAAGATCCCCTTCGACCCGCGCGAGGTGATCGCCCGGATCGTCGACGGCTCCGATTTCGACGAATTCAAACCGCTCTACGGGTCCAGTCTGGTCACCGGCTGGGCCGAATTGCACGGCTACCCCGTCGGCATACTGGCCAATGCCCGGGGTGTGCTCTTCTCCGAGGAATCGCAGAAGGCCACCCAGTTCATCCAGCTGGCCAACAAAACGAACACCCCGCTGCTGTTCCTGCACAACACCACCGGCTATATGGTCGGCAAGGAGTACGAGCAGAAGGGCATCATCAAACACGGTGCCCAGATGATCAACGCGGTATCGAATTCCAAGGTCCCGCATATCTCGGTGCTCATGGGCTCCTCATACGGCGCCGGGCACTACGGAATGTGCGGGCGCGCCTACGACCCCCGATTCGTCTTCGCCTGGCCGAGCGCGAAATCGGCCGTGATGGGCGGGGCGCAACTGGCCGGCGTGATCTCCATCGTCGGCCGAGCCGCCGCCGAAGCCCGCGGCCAGGCGTTCGACGAGGAAGCCGACGCCGGGATGCGCGCCATGATCGAGGCGCAGATCGAGGCCGAATCGCTGGCCATGTTCATGTCCGGGCGGCTCTACGACGACGGCGTCATCGACCCGCGCGATACCCGCACTGTGCTGGGAATGGCCCTCTCGGCCATCCACACCGCACCTGTCCAGGGCGCCGAGGGCTTCGGCGTCTTCCGAATGTGAGGCCGGCCGTGTCAGATCCACAGATCGTCACCAGTGTTCTGGTCGCCAACCGCGGCGAGATCGCCCGGCGGGTGTTCGCGACCTGCCGCCGGATGGGGCTCGGCACGGTCGCCGTGTACTCCGATGCCGACGCGGAATCCCCGCATGTCGCCGAGGCCGACGCGGCGGTCCGGCTGCCCGGCAACACCCCGGCCGAAACCTATCTGCGGGCCGATCTCCTCATCGCCGCCGCGCAGGCCACCGGGGCAGACGCCGTGCACCCGGGTTACGGATTCCTTTCGGAGAACGCGGAATTCGCCCGCGCCGTGCAGGCCGCCGGATTGGCCTGGATCGGGCCGCCGGTCACCGCCATCGAGGAGATGGGGTCCAAGGTCGCGGCCAAGAAGATGATGGACGCCGCCGGGGTGCCGGTGCTGGCCGAACTCGACCCGGACGAGGTCACCGAAGACCAGCTGCCTGTCCTGATCAAGGCCTCGGCCGGCGGCGGCGGCCGCGGGATGCGCGTGGTGCGTACCCTGGCCGAGCTTCCCGAACAGCTCGCGGGTGCGCGGCGGGAAGCCGAATCGGCCTTCGGCGACCCGACCGTGTTCTGCGAGCGTTTTCTCGAAACCGGCCGGCATATCGAAGTACAGGTGATGGCCGATACGCACGGCACGATCTGGGCTGTCGGCGAACGGGAATGCTCGATCCAGCGGCGGCACCAGAAAGTCGTCGAGGAAGCGCCCTCACCGCTGGTCGAGCGCATCGATTCGGCCGGGGCCGGTGCGGGATCCGCACCGACGGACGCCCCCGTATCCGGGCCGGCGTCGGAGGCACCGTCGCCGGGTGGAATGCGGGATCGGCTGTTCGCCGCCGCGCGGCAGGCGGCCGCCGCCATCGGTTACACCGGGGCGGGCACGGTCGAGTTCCTGGCGGATGAGACCGGCGAGTTCTTCTTCCTCGAGATGAACACCCGGTTGCAGGTGGAACACCCTGTCACCGAATGCACCACCGGACTCGATCTGGTCCAATTGCAGCTCGAAATCGCCCAGGGCGGGCGGCTTCCCGCGGAACCACCCGCCATGCGGGGGCACTCGATCGAGGTCCGGCTCTACGCCGAGGATCCGGCACAGGACTGGCAGCCGCAGAGCGGGACCGTGCAACGCATCGATATCCCGTCGGTGGCAATCGAATTCGATCTGCTCGACCGGCCCGGTATCCGGCTGGATTCCGGTGTCGCCGACGGTTCGGTGGTGGGCGTCCACTACGACCCCATGCTCGCGAAGGTCATCTCCTACGGCCGCACCCGGGCCGAAGCCGCCCGGCTGCTGGCCGCCGCGCTGCACCGCGCGCGGATCCACGGGCTGGTCACCAACCGCGACCTGCTGGTCCGGGTGCTGCGCCACCCCGCCTTCCTGGCCGGTGATACCGATACCGCCTTCTTCGCCACCCACGGCTTGGACGCGCTGGCCGCGCCGCTGGCGGGTCCGGAGGAAGAGAAACTGTCCGTCGTGGCGGCCGCGCTCGCCGAATCCGCGGCCAACCGGGCACGGGCCACCGTGGTCGCGGGAGTGCCCAGCGGCTGGCGCAATCTGCCGTCGCAACCGCAACGGAAGTCCTACGAGAGCCGCACGAGCGGCGTCCACGAAATCGACTACCGGTTCACGCGAACCGGGGTGACGGTCGCCGGCTTCGACGGGCTCGAATTGATCTCGGCCACACCGGAACAGGTTGTGCTCGCGGTGCCCGGCGCGCAGGGCCCGGTGCGCCGGCAGTTCGCCGTAGCCCGCTACGACGACCTGGTCTGCGTGGATTCCGCGCTCGGCCCGGTCACGGTACGGCGCCTGCCCCGCTTCACCGACCCCGCCGACCAGGTCGCCACCGGCTCCCTGCTCGCCCCCATGCCGGGCAGTGTGATCCGGCTCGGCGCGGAGGTCGGCAGCACCGTCACCGCGGGGCAGCCGATCCTGTGGCTGGAGGCCATGAAGATGGAGCACACCATCGCCGCCCCGGTGGACGGGGTGCTCAGCGCCGTGAACGTCGAGGTCGGCCGGCAGGTCGAGGTCGGGACGGTGCTCGCCGTGGTGGAACCCGCCGCCGAAGACTCTCAGTAGCACCGAAACCAGGAGTAATAATGAGCTTCATCGAATCCGAGGAACGCAAAGAGCTGCGTGCCGCCGTCGCCGCCCTCGCCGCGAAGTACAGCTACCGCGATTACGTACTGCCGAAGGCGCGTAACAACGAGCCGCTGGACGAACTCTGGCAGGAAGCGGGCAGCCTCGGCTTCCTCGGGGTGAACCTGCCCGAGGAATACGGTGGCGGTGGCGCCGGTATGTACGAGCTGGCGCTGGTGATGGAGGAACTGTCCGCGCAGGGTGCCGGTCTGCTGCTCATGGTGGTCTCGCCCGCGATCTGCGGCACGATCATCACCAAATACGGCACCGACGCGCAGAAGTCGGAATGGCTGCCGAAACTCGCCGACGGTTCGGCCAAGATGGTTTTCGGCATCACCGAACCCGATGCCGGGTCGAATTCGCACCAGATCACCACCACCGCCCGCCGGGACGGTGACGATTGGCTGCTCACCGGCCGCAAGATCTTCATCTCCGGCGTCGACCAGGCCGAGGCCGTGCTGATCGTGGCCCGCACCGAGGACCACAAGACCGGCAAACTCAAGCCCGCGCTGTTCATCGTCCCCACCGACGCGCCGGGCTTCGAGAAGACCCCGCAGGAAATGGACATCATCGAACCGGACCACCAGTTCACGCTGTTCCTCGACGATGTCCGGCTCCCGTCGACCGCGCTGGTGGGCAAGGAGGATGCCGCGCTCATGCAGCTGTTCGCGGGTCTGAACCCGGAACGCATCATGGGTGCCGCGATGGCCGTCGGAATCGGCCGCTATGCCCTCGACCGCGCCGTCGACTACGCCAAGGAGCGCGCGGTCTGGAAAACCCCGATCGGTGCGCACCAGGGTATTTCCCATCCGCTCGCGCAGGTGAAGATCGAACTGGAACTGGCCCGCCTGATGATGCTCAAGGCCGCCACCCTCTACGACGCGGGCGACGAAATGGGCGCCGCCGAAGCCGCCAATATGGCGAAATACGCGGCGGCCGAGGCGAGTATCAAATCCCTGGACCAGGCCATCCAGACCCACGGCGGATCGGGTCTCACCGCGGAATACGGTCTGGCCGCCATGCTCGGTGCCGCCCGTATCGCGCGGGTCGCCCCGGTGAGCCGGGAAATGATCCTCAACTTCGTCGCCCAGCATTCGCTGGGCCTGCCGAAGTCCTACTGAACGCGAAAGGAAGGCTCCCGTGACCGCCGACCGAGTAGTGCGCTACATCGTCGAGGACGGGTTCGCGACCCTCACCCTCGACTCCCCGCACAACCGCAACGCGATCTCCTCCGCGCTGGTAACCCAGCTCCTCGACGGGTTCGAGCGGGCGGCCGCCGACCCGGCGGTGCGCGGGGTGGTGCTCACCCACACCGGCAACACGTTCTGCGCGGGCGCCGACCTGAAAGAAGCGGTGGACGCCGATCCGGCCGCCGCGGCCGATATCCGGACCCAATGGATGGTCCGGGTGCTGCGCAGCATCCTCGACCTGCCGAAACCGGTGGTCGCGCAGGTCGACGGCAATGTGCGCGCGGGCGGAATGGGTCTGCTCGCCGCCTGCGATATCGCGATCGCGGGCCGGGGCAGCAGTTTCGCGTTGACCGAGGCCCGGCTCGGCCTGGCCCCGTTCGTGATCTCGCTGACTCTGCTGCCCCGGATCACCGCCCGCGCGGCCGATCGCTACTTCCTGACCGGCGAGAAGTTCGACGCCGATACCGCCGCGCAGATCGGCCTCATCACGCAGGCCGCCGATGATCCGGGCGCGACGGTGGCGGCGCTGCTGGCCGAACTCCGGCTGGGCTCGCCCCAGGGCTTGGCCGAGAGCAAACGCCTCACCACCGCGCCGATCCGCGCCGAATTCGACCGCAGCGCGGACGAATTGGCGCAACGCTCGGGTCGCTTCTTCGGCACACCCGAGGTGATCGAAGGAATGACAGCCTTCCTGCAGCGCCGTCCGCCCAGGTGGGCCGACGCCGCCGCCGGCCGGGCACCGGCACCGCGCTCGGCAGAATAGACGGCTATGGCGACACCGCACGAACCCAAACAGGACCGCAGCCGGGCCACCCGGCAACGGCTCCTCGAGGCGACCATCGATTGCCTGGCCGAAAAAGGCTGGGCCGCCGCGACCGTCTCCGTGGTGGCCGAGCGGGCCGGGGTTTCGCGCGGTGCCGCCCAGCACCATTTCCCCACCCGGGAAGATCTGATCACCGCGGCCCTCACCTATATGTTCGACACCCGCACCGATCAGGCGATGACGGCGGCGGTCACCGAATCCGGCCCGGCACGTACCGAAGCGGTGGTCGCGGGCTTGGTCGAGTCCTACACCAGCCCGCTGTTCAAGGCCGCGCTCCAAGTGTGGACTCATGCCGCCGCCGACCCGGCCCTCCGCGAGCGAATAGTCCCCCTCGAGGCGCGTTTCGGTCGTGGCGCCCACCGCCGCGCCATCCAGGCCCTCGGCGTCGACGATTCCGACCCGGTAACCCACCACCTCGTCCAGGCCACTCTCGACCTCGCCCGCGGCCTCGGCCTGGCCGATGTGCTCACCGACGACTCCGCCCGCCGCAAACAGATCGTGCACCAGTGGGCGGTCACCTTGCACGAAGCCCTCGAGGCCCGCCGCTAGCACCCGCAGCGCCGCACCCAGCGGCCATTTATAGCATT
This sequence comes from Nocardia carnea, assembly GCF_029869215.1. Lineage (GTDB taxonomy): Bacteria > Actinomycetota > Actinomycetes > Mycobacteriales > Mycobacteriaceae > Nocardia > Nocardia carnea_B. The sequence goes on along the minus strand of NZ_JARWPM010000137.1, from coordinate 5,773 downwards.
AGAAATGCTATTCTCGGGTCATGGATGCTGATTTCGCACCCGGCGACGGGCCTACCAGCGGCATCTCGGTGAGCCTGACAGCGGGAACACTGCAGGCGATCCGAGAGCGGGCGGGCAAGCGCGGCGTGTCCGCGTATCTGGAACAGGCCGCGCAACGCCAAATCGAGCGCGACAACCTCGATGAATTGATCGCCGACTTCGACGAACACAACGGGCCGGCCGACCCCGATGCGGTGGCCGCGAAACGTGCCGACTTGACCGGCGCGGCCGATCCACGGGCGGGATCCGCCGCGTGAGCGGCGCTCTGATCCTGGACAGTGAGGGCCTCGCCAAAGCCGTGCAGCGGGACCGCGAGGTACACGAGTGGCTCACGGCCGCCCGTGACGCGGATATTCCTGTCGTCACCTCAGTTGCTGTGCTCGTCGAAGTGATTCACCCGCGAATCGACGACAACGCGTTGAAATGGACGCTGTCCCGCCTGCACGTCGAGCCGGTGACGCAGAGTCATGCACAGTCCGCCGCCGCGCTGCTGCGAGAGGCCGGCCGGCACGGGCACAAGTACGCCATCGACGCCATGCTCTGTGCCACAGCACTGGCCCGGCCCGGCCGGGTCACCATCCTGACTTCCGATATGGATGACATCGGCACGCTCACCGCGGCTCATCCGCGCATCGTCACCAGGAAAGTCTGACCCTACTGCCGGGAAATATCCGGCAGGCGAGTCGGCGGCGGTACCGGTGCGCCGATCGTCGCTCACCTGCATTCTCTCGGCGATCTGGGCTTGGGCAGGCCCGGCCTCTTGCGCATTTCCGAAAGCCGGGTCGCGCGACTGAGCGCGACCATGTGCTGGGCGCCGTCCTCGATCTCTGCCCGCTCTTTCCCATCAGGAAAGAACTCTGCCAGAAAGCTCTCCTTGTCATAAGAATGAGTGCTCACCAGCGTTCCCTCTCCTCCAGATACTCCGCGGCGGGCTCAGCGCTGCGCCCGCACCAGCGGAGCGGTGATGGCTCGGCCGACGAGAAGGCAATCGCCCGGTAACCGTAACGTGCGGCTGTCGAGCGCGAAAGACATCGGAGAAGACCCGGGTGGTGGGCGTGGACCGTAGTCTGTGGAGGGTTCGGCCGCAGGTGGGAAGGGTTCGGCGCGTGCCTTGTCCGAGCGTGGGGCGACCGGGGGTGATCGGTAGTTCGGATTCGGTGCGTTGCGGGGCATGCGGGTGCGGCCCTGCCGAGAGATGGGGCGTGGATGGCGGATTCCAGACGTTCGGACCGGGTAGTTGCGGCGGTAGCGGCAGTGGGCACCAGGCTTTCCGGCGGATGGCTACGCCATGAGCTACTCGTGGCATCGGTGGTGCTGTCGCTGTTCACCCTGATGATGGGGCTCATATCCGAGCACGCCGGATGGCGCATCGGGTATTGCCTGGCGGGGGCCGCGGGCGTCACCGCGTCGGTGCTGGTGATGCGCCGCGACGGGCCGCGGCAGTGGCTGGCCTCGATCGCAATCGCCCTGGTGAACGTGCTGCTGCTGATCGTGTACGGGCGGATGTCGGGCGACCTGTGAGGTCCGGTCAGCTCAGCCCGAAGCGCACCGCTGTCAGTTCCTCGGAGACATTCCAGAGCTTTTCGGCGGTGGCCACGTCGACGGCCTTGGTGGAGCGGCCGACCAGCGTCGGATAACCGTGCAGTTCGCCGTGGCCGTCCGGACCCACATAACTCGCGCCGGGCAGGTCCTGGGTCGCGGCGAACAAGGTGGGCAGCGCCGCCTGTTCCGGGGTCTGGGCGAGGAAGCGGCCGGCCAGGTGCACGAGCGCGACCAGGTATTTGTTGCGGTCGCGGGTACCGAGTTCGGTGGCCGCGTAACCCGGGTGCGCCGCCATCGAGCGTACCCGCGACCCGGTCCGCCACAGCCGGCGTTCGAGTTCGAAGGTGAACAGCAGGTTCGCGAGTTTGGCACGGGCGTAACCCTTTACCGGGTTGTATCCGCCTTTCGCGAAGTCCAGATCGTCGAAGTCGATACTGCCCGCCCGGTGCAGGCCGGAGGAGAGCGTCACCACGCGGTCGGTGATGTGCGGGAGCAGCAGATTGGTGAGCGCGAAATGCCCCAGATGGTTGGTGCCGAACTGCATTTCGAATCCGTCGGCAGTCCGCGATTCGGGAACCATGGCGACACCGGCGTTGTTCACCAGGATCGCGATATCGCCCGCCCAGGATTCGGCGAACGCCCGGACGGACGCGAGATCGGCGAGATCGAGCCGGCGCACCTCGGCGTTGCCGCCGATCCGCTGTGCCGCCGCGGCGCCGCGCTCCGGATCGCGTACCGCGAGCACGGTATGCGCCCCGGCGCGGGCGAAAGCGGTGGCGGTACCGAAACCGACCCCGCTGTTGGCGCCCGTCACGATCACCGTGCGGCCGTCGAGCGCGGGCATATCGGCAGCGGTCCAGTGCGCGGAACTCATACTCCGACGGTAGCGGCCCTGCCCGAGGTCCGGGCGATATGAATCATCTGTGTTCACCGCGAGTTGCTGTTCGGCCGGGTGCGAACACCGCCCGCGGATCGAATGTCCTGCCCGTACGCCGGGCAGGACATTCGATAGGGCTGTCCCGGGCGGACGAAACGCTTCCGGGGCCGCCGGTTTTCTCAGTCGTCCGTGACGACGATGTCCACATCGATATTGCCGCGCACCGCGTTCGAGTACGGGCATACCGCGTGCGCCGCATCGGCGAGTTCCTTGGCCGCGGCCTGGTCGAGGGTGGGGATGACGACCTCGAGGGTTACCGCGAGCCCGAATCCGCCGTTGCCGTCCGGGCCGATACCGACCCGGGCGCCGACGCTGGAGTCGCCGATCTCGACCTTCTTCGTGCGAGCGATCAGTTGCAGCGCGGAATGGAAACAGGCAGCGTAACCGGCCGCAAAGAGCTGTTCCGGATTGGCGCCGTCACCGTTGCCGCCCATTTCCTTGGGCATGGCCAGCTGCAGGTCGATCCGGCCGTCGGCGGTGCGGGTGCGGCCGTTGCGGCCGGCGCCGGTGGAGATCGCTTCGGCGGTGTAGACGATTTCGGGCATCGAATTCCTCATTCCTGGTGGTCGGGAATTGTCCGGTCCTGCGATTCGCAGAACCGGGTGGCGAGATCGCGCAGTAGCACGGCTTCTTCGGGAGAGATCTCGAACTGCCGCTGGACCCGGCGTTGTACGGCGGCCACCCGCGGCTGCAGCTGCCGCCCGGCCTCGGTGAGGTGGACGGTGACCGATCGCTCGTCGGCGGTATCGCGCCGTTTCTCGACGACGCCGAGGGTCTGCAACCGGCGCAGCAGCGGTGACAACGTTCCGCTGTCCAGCCGCAGTCGTTTTCCGAGTGCGGAGACGGTGACACCGTCACGCTCCCACAACGCCAGCAGGGTGACGTACTGGGTGTAGGTGAGCCCGAGCTCGCCGAGCCCGTCTCGGTAAGCATTCGACGCCACCCGCGCCGCCGAGTACAGCGCGAAGCAGACTTGCGACTCCAAGAGCAGGTCCTTCTCCACGTGACCATAGTGCCACGCAACTTAACTTCACGCAACTAAATTGTGCGCAATTTAAACCCGGCCGTTGTCCGCACGCTGTGCCGGCGCGGCGTTGGGTGGCGGCGGGGTACGCCGGCCTCGGTTGCGGTGGGGTGGCGATCGAACCACCGCCGTGCGGCGCCCCGGGCCGGACAACCGCCACAAACGGATGCCGGTGTGCCGGTGGCGGACTACAGTTCCGTGGACCGGCGGAATTGCCGGTGCCGCAGGACGAAAGAGGGCTGATCATGACCGCGATCGGTCGTGGTGGCGTGCGCAATCCGTGGACGCAGCCGACATATGGGTACTACAACACTCGCTTCGAGCAGTCGCTCACCGAGCAGGACACCGCGGGTCAGCTGACCATGATGCGGATGACGCTCAACAAGGAGTCCGCGCCCCCACTGCATTTCCACACCCGGGAGGACGAGTTCTGGACGGTGGTGTCGGGCCGGGTGCGGTTCTGGCTCGGCGGTTCCACACTGGAGAGTTGCGCGGTGCAGGTTGCCGAGCCCGGGGCGTTCGTCTTCGGTCCGCGCAATGTGCCGCATACCTTCCAGACGGTCACCGACACCGCGGAAGTTCTCATCGGCAACACCCCCGGTGCACTGGAGGGGTACTTCACCGGGGTCGGGGCCGCGGATGCGCGCCATGACGACGAGAACACCGGCACCTTGGAAGATTACGGCGTGTTCTTCATCGGCCCGGCGCCGGTCTGGAGCGAATGGAACAGCTGAGAGGGGCCGGCGTCGGGTGGTGACTCTGCCGACCAGGCGAGCATGCGCCCCCGCGACCAGCAACGGCCGAGAGCCTCGGTATGCGAATCGGTTCCGTCGAATATCGCCAGTCCGATGATGCTGTGGCCGGAGGCGGGCCGATCACCGAATGTCGGTATCGCCGGGGCGACTCCCACACCCTCCACCGATACCCACGCCACCACGCGACCCGCCGCTGCCGCTTCGAGGCGGCGCAGGAAACGCAGGCGGTCTTCCGGTTTACAGCGCGACAGCGCCCACGCGGTGGTGACGACGGGCAGCGTGCCGGCGGGCACCCGCGCGAAGGCCTCGGGCAGCAGGTCGAGGGCATCGCCGCGCAGCAGTAGCGGGGAAACCGAGGCCACCGACCCGATATCCGCGTCCAGCCGGGCCATGCGCTCCGGCCGGTCCGGCGGGAGGCAAGCTCGCAACCAGCGGGCGTCCTCGGCGCAGGTGACGTCGAGCGGCGCGCGATCGATGCCGATGCGGGTGGTGACCCGCGGTATCGCATATGCGGGGAGGGGCCGGTCGCCCACGACCGAGGACGACAGCCGGCTCGGCGCGGACGGATCGCCCAGTATCTGTCCGTTGCTGTAGGTGAGGCCGGCGCGATCGACGGTGAGGTCGAAACCGGCCGCGCAGTCCACATCGACGAGCGCGACCGCGTGCGCGCGCAGGCGGCGCGCTACCTCGGCGACGGCCGGATACAGCACTGCGCGGGCGTGCGTTTCGTCGGTCCAGGGCCGGCGGCGCACGGCGAGTTCCACGACGGAATCCGTCATACGCAGCAGTGTGTCGATCGCGGTGCCGGCCGCGGCGTCATGGTCGGTGGCGGTGTAGGCGGCGGCGAGTTCCGGGGCCCGTCCGGCGAGAGCCAGATCGTGCAAGGCCGCGAGGATCAGCGCCGGGTGCCGGCGGCGCGCCGGTGCGGTCCGGATGGCGCGTAACGCCGCCTCCGACTCGCTCAGAGCGAGGGCGAGACGTTCGTACAGCGGGGAGTTCCGGGCGGCGCCGGCTTGCGCGTACCGCCGGTACATCCGGGCGAGTCCGCGGGTTTCACCGCCGGTGGATGTATTTCCTCGGGCTCGGTTCATACGCCTGAATCGTATCCTTGAACCACCGGTTGAGACTCGGACGCAGCGGTGCCTGATGACTCGCCGCGAGGAGTATCGAACCGCGGGGGCGGCACACCAGACAGAGTGTTTCGTTGAGGCACCACCCCGGCCAACCCACCCGCGTCCTGCACTTCGCGTCCCCGTCCTTCGACGCCTCCCTCCTGGAAATCCTGCTCGCCACCGGCCGCGCCGCCACCCTCGTCATCGCTCCCACCGGCATCTACGGCGGCGACGGTGATCGCCGGGCCCGCCGGCACCGTGCTCACGGTGGTGGGTCTGGCCGTGGTGCGGTTCGTCCCGCGGTTGCCGCGGCGCGCGCCGGCCGCGGTGGCCGGGTTCGGTACCGCGCTGTCCGCCGCCGCGC
>NZ_JARWPM010000136.1 GCF_029869215.1 Nocardia carnea | reverse complement strand
CCCCCCCCCCCCCGCCCCCCCCCCCCCCCCCCCCCCCCCCCCCCCCCCCCCCCCCCCCCCCCCCCCCCCCCCCCCCCCCGGGGCGGGGGGGCCCGCCCCCCCCCCCCCCCCCCCCCCCCCCCCGCTGCCCGGATGGCGGGGATACGATCGGCGGAATTCGCATCCACGGCGCGGCCGGGCGGCCGACACCCGCACCGGCAGCCGCCGCGCACCGGCCCTATACGCTACGTTCGGCCCGGTGAGCGATCGATACGGCGATATCTTCTCCGGCCATCCGCGCACCGCGAAACGGTCCGTCCCCCGGGTCGTGGCCGAACCCGATCTGGTGGTGGAGGACGCGGCCAGCGGGTTCTGCGGTGCGGTGGTGGGGTTCGACCGAAGCTACGACGGCGATTTCGTGAAACTGGAGGACGCCCGCGGGGCGGTACGGCTCTTCGCCTTACGCGAAGCCGCTTTCCTCATCGACGGCGCGCCGGTGACCCTGCTGCGGCCCACGAAATCCGTACCCGCGAAACCGGCCCGTTCGGCGTCCGGTTCGACCCGGGTCGAGGGGTTGCGCGCGAAAGTCGCCGCGCCCAGCCGGATCTGGGTGGAAGGTGTGCACGACGCGGCGCTGGTGGAGCGGGTCTGGGGGCATGATCTGCGGGTCGAGGGGGTCGTGGTGGAGCATTTGGAGGGCCTCGACAACCTGGCCGGCCGGCTCACCGAATTCGGGCCCGGCCCGGGTAAACGGGTCGGCGTGCTGGTCGACCATTTGGTGACCGGGTCCAAGGAATCCCATCTCACCACCGGGCTCGGCGAATACGTCCTCGTCACCGGGCATCCTTATATCGATATCTGGCAGGCCGTGAAACCCGCGACCCTCGGAATTGCGGACTGGCCGCAGATTCCACGCGGCGAGGACTGGAAAACGGGTGTCTGCCGGCGGCTGGGCTGGGGCACCCTGCAGGACGGCTGGCGCCGCGTGTATTCGGCGGTGAATTCGTTCCGGGATCTGGAGGCACCATTACTCGGCGCGGTGGAACGTCTCATCGATTTCGTCACCGAACCGGGGCAACAATTCTAACCGCTACGGGCGGCCTGCGCAGACGCTGCCCGCCGGTTGCGGAGACCCTTTATGCTCGATGATTATGTGCTCTCCCAGTGCCACCCTCACCCTGTGGGCCGGTTCCTGGCTCGCGGGTGCCAGCGCGCCCGACGACGTCCTCGAGGCGTTGCACGCCTGGGCGCCGCGGCACACGCTGGCGGCCGGCGATCCGGTCACCGGCGGGCGCACCGATCTGCCGTGGTCGGCGCTCGGGGAGTCGTCCGGCACGGCAGTGATGCCGTTGCTCAAGATGATTCGCGAAACCCTCGCCGCGCCGGGGGCGCAACTGCGGCTGGTACTACCGGTACCCGGCGATGTGCGCGGACTGCCGATCGGTACCGCCTTCGCCACGGATGCGATCGAAGCGGGTGAGGGGCTGCTCATCGGGGTCCCCGGCGGCGACGGCACCGGGCTCATCCCGCATCACACCGACGACTCGACCCTGCAGTGGACGGTCTACGCGGTGCCGATGCCGCCCGCGGCGGGCCCCGATATGTCGCTGGGTGAGGCCGAGTACGCCATGCGCGAAGCCGTCCGCGACGCCGCCGACGCGCTGATGCGCCTGCACACCACGGGCCTGGGCGCGGGTGATTCCGATCCGCGTGAACTCATCGAAGCCGAACTGGCGGACTACTCCCGGCACACCTACCCGGATCACGTCCCGCTGCGGGCCAAGCGCATCCTCGACACCGCCGACCATGTGGCCGCGATCCTGACCGTCGCCCAGCGCGAACCGGCCTCCGCACCGACCTCCGCCACCGCCGCCACCGCTCACGAATCCCTGCTCCGCCCCCTGTGGGACGCCATCCGCGCCGCCCGCCTCGTCGCCGTGCACACCGCGGCACCGCCCCCCGCGCGCTGAGCGGTCTCCGGTCACCACCGGGCGTATTCACGGCCCCGGTCCGATACCGTCTGCGTATCGCTGATGTCCACCCGGACGTCACACCGGGACCAGGGTCGGCCTCCTGACCAAGAGCGCTGACGCCGGCATCTACGACGCCGCCGAGTCAGCCCATTCCCACTCCTCATGCCGGAGCCGCGGCGCGGTACCGGCCCGTACTTCTGCGTGGGCTATCGACTCGCAGGGCGGCGAACCGGCGCACAACAGTCGATGGCACAGAGCGCACCATCGACCGTGCCGCCGTAACCCGGCACCGTGCCGAGGCGGCGGGGCGCGGTCCCGCGCACCAGTTCCTCGATCAGTTCCACCACCATGGCGGCGAATCGGCTGTCGGTACCGGGAGTCGCGGCACGGGCGAAGGCGATACCCAGTTCGGCGGCTTTGGCGGCGGCTTCGTTGTCGAGATCCCAGATCACCTCGAGGTGGTCGGAGACGAAACCGATAGGGCAGACGATCACGGCGTCGAACCCCTTGTCCGGCAAGGTTTCCAGGTGGTCGACGATATCCGGTTCCAGCCAGGGCACCTGCGGCGGACCCGAGCGCGACTGCCACACCACGTCGTAATCGCCGAAACCGCTTGCGGCGGCGCACAATCGGGCGGTTTCGGCGACCTGCCGGCTGTAGAGCCGGCCCCCGTCGGCGGGCGGCCCGGCCGCGTCGTCCGCCGCGATCGGCACCGAATGCGCCGTGAACACAAGACGGGTGGTGCCGAGCCGGTCGGCGGGCAGCGACGCCCGGGCCGCCCGTACGGCGTCGGCGAAGGCGTCGATCAGCAGCGGATGATCGAAATACTGGCGTAGTTTCACCAGTTCCGGAGCGCTCGCGCCGACCGCCGTGCGCGCCCGGGCGATATCTTCGTCGTACTGCCGGCAGCCCGAATAACCGCCCCAGGCCGAGGTCGGGAACACCAGTGCCGAACGCACCCCGTCGGCGGTCATCCGGGCCACCGTGTCCTCGACCAGGGGATGCCAGTTGCGGTTGCCGAAATACACCGGCAGATCCAAGCCGGCCCCTGCCAGTTCCTGCTCGACCGCGGCGATGATGGCCCGGTTACAGGCGTTGATCGGAGACACCCCGCCGAAATGCAGATAGTGCTCGGCGACCTCGGCCAGCCGTGCGGCGGGGACACCGCGGCCGCGGGTGACGTTCTCCAGGAACGGCAGCACCTCCTCCGGACCCTCGGGTCCGCCGAAGGACAGCAGCAACAACGCGTCGGCCGCGCGGGCCACGGCGCCTCCTTCTCGGCTCGGGTACTCAGTCCAGCGGCATGTTCTCGGGGAACCAGGTGTTGTGGCTGGCCCCGCCGTCTACGTAGATGATCGAACCGGTGGTCGCGGGCAGCCAGTCCGACAGCAGCGCGACGATCGATTTGCCGACCACCTCGGCGCCGCCGTCCCAGCCGATCGGGGAGGCACCGTCCCAATAGGTGTCCAGCTGCTTGAGCTGTTTGGCATCGTCGGTCGCGGTGCCGGCGATCGCCTTGGCGGCCAGCGTTTTGACCGGTCCGGCGGCGATCAGGTTGGACCGGATCTTTTTCGCGTACCCGACCTCACGCGCCACATACCGGTTCACCGATTCCAGCGCGGCCTTGGCCACACCCATCCAGTTGTAGTACGGCATGGCGGTGCGGGGATCGAAATCCATGCCGACGATCGAACCGCGCTCGTTCATCACCGGCAGGACCGCGCGCGCCAGCGCGGCATAGCTCCACGCCGAGATCTCGAACGATTTGGCGGCGTCGGCGCTCGGCCCGTCCAGGAACGGCACGGCATCCGGGCCCATCAGGGTCTTCGGGGCGAACGCAATGGAATGCAGCACACCGTCGATGCCCTCGGGCGCGAGGCGGCGCAGTTCCTCGGGCAGTTTGTCGAGATCTTCCTGGTTGGTGACATCGAGCCCGATGGCCGGCGGCACCTCCTCGGGCAGTCGCTTGGCGATCCGGTCGATCAACCGCAGGCGTTCGGTGAGGCCGGTGATGATCACCCGGGCCCCCTCCTTCTGCGCGATCGCCGCCGCGTGGAACGCGATGGAGGCGTCGGTGATGATGCCGGTGACGAGGATCGTCTTGCCTTCGAGCAATCCGCCCATGAGTTCTCGGTTCTCCCTGATGTGTGGTGTGGTGTCCCGCGCCCGGCCGCCGGCGGCGACCTCGCTCAGCGTGCCGGAGGCGCAGCGAAAGAGATGTGCTCGGTGAACTGCGGGCCGGTCAGTGCCCCATGCCCATACCACCGTCGACCGGGATCACGGCGCCGGAGACGTAGGCCGAATCCTCGGACGCGAGGAAGCTGACCACGGCGGCGACATCCTCGGGCTTACCGACGCGCTGGAGCGGGATGAACTTCTCGGCCATCTCCCGCATCTCCTGCGGCAGATCCTTGGTCATATCGGTTTCGATGAAACCGGGGGCGACGACATTGGCGGTGATCGATCGCGAGCCGAGTTCCCGGGTGATCGACCGGGCCAGCCCGATGACACCGGCCTTCGAGGAGGCGTAGTTGATCTGCCCCGCCTGACCGGCCATACCCACCACGGAACCGAGGAAGATCATCCGGCCCCAGCGGGCACGCAGCATGGCCCGGTTGGCCCGTTTGGCGCACCGGAAGGCGCCGGCCAGGTTGGCGTCGACGACCTTGGTGAACTGGTCCTCGCTCATCCGCATGAGCAGCGTATCGTCGGTGATCCCGGCATTGGCGACCAGCACTTCCACCGGCCCCTGCGCGGCCTCGACCTCGGCGAAGGCCCGATCGACCGATTCGCTGTCGGTGACATCGCATTTCACCCCGAGCAGGCCCTCGGGTGCGCCCGAACCGCGATGGGTGACTGCCACCTTGTGGCCGTCGGCGTGCAGACGCTGCGCCACCGCGAGCCCGATGCCGCGGTTTCCGCCGGTCACCAGAACCGAGCGTGCTGTGAAGTTCGACATGGGGACAAACCTACCTGGCGCCTACCCGGCCGCTCTCATGGGACGTCCACCGATATTTCCCGCACATCCTTGTGCGTCCCGCACAAACCGCGGAGACGACGACGGGGGGGGGGGGGCGCCCCCCGCCCGCCCCCCCCCGCGTGGGGGGGGCCCCGGGCGGGCCGCCAATTTCACCAACGAGGCCGGGCTCGACGGGCGCACCCGCTATCTGCGCAACGTCATGGGGTTGTGGCTGCTCAGCGAATCGGTGCGGCACTGGCAGCGCGCCGACCACACGGTGGATCTCGCC
>NZ_JARWPM010000135.1 GCF_029869215.1 Nocardia carnea | reverse complement strand
CCCGGTCATGACATCGGCATTCAGCATTCGAACAGCAAACAGCGGAAAGTTATTGAGACACGATCTTACGTGTCCCCGGCCGCCGCCCCCGCGAAACCGCTCCGCGACTGGGAATCCCACCCAGCGAACCCGCCCGGCCGCGCCCCCCCCCCGCGCGGCGCGCCCCCCGGCGGGCCCCCCCCCCCCCCCCCCCCCCCCCCCCCCCCCCCCCGCAGCGGGATCGAAAGTCGAACCGGCGATCGGCGCGGCGGATGACGGAGCCGATCCAGTCCCCAGCGCCGTTGCGGCGGCGGGCACCCCCGGCCCCGTTCCGCCCGGGGCCGTCTGCGCCGGCAGGCTCCCGGAGGGTCCCCCGGCACCGTCCGCCGGGAGGTCTGCGCCACGGGCGGGCCCGGGTATCCAGTTCCGCTGCCCCGGGTCGCTCGTCGCAGACGAGGCGTCCGGCGAACCGGTCCCGGTACTCGTCGCTGCCGAACCGGTCGTTCCGGTCCGTCCGGCGTCGAGCGGTGGGGCGACCGGTGCGACCGGCGTACTGAAATCCAGCGCCGCGACCTTCGCGCCGAAATCGGCCGCATGTTTCATGATGTCGTCGGCGTGGTTGTCGAGCACCTGGGCGTACCGCCGCAACTCGTCCGGGTCGACCAGCACGATATCGGCGCCGCCGGGATCGACCCCCAGCATATCCGCGGTCGCCCCGTACACCGCGCCCGAAATCATCTCCGACACCGCCTCTTCCAGCGGTTCGATCGCCTTGCTCAGCACTTCCGCCAGGATGTAGGCGACCAGCATCTCCTCCATCGCCCGGACCAGCCGCCGGGCCGCCAGCGCCAGGCCCTGACTCAACGCGGCGGAGGCGCCCGAGGTGACCACGGTGGCGGCCATCGCGGCGGTGTACGCAGAGGCGAGCAGCGCCAGCTCGGCCAGCACTGCTACCTTCACCGCGGTGATCACATCCGCGGCGATTTCCAGTGCGGTGGCAACTCCTCGGCACAGCTGGTCGAGCCGCTCCATATGGGTGGAACTCAGTTGCGCCCAGGAAGCCACCAACGCGCGATAGGACTGTCCCTGATAGACCGCGCTCATATCGGAAATCGTCCCCGTGGCCGATTCGTGGGTTCCCGATACTTCGTCCGCGAAGGTGCGGACATGTCCGGCCAGTGCGCGCACCTGGTCCTCATCGATGTCCGGATAGGGCACACCGATGAAGTTCAGGAACACCACGACTTCATGGGGAAGGTCCAGGGCCAAGTTCGAAACCCTGCTCAGAGAACCCGGATCACCACAGCATCAGGGGGCATGGGCGAATAGGTTACCGTGGCACCCGAATACGGCGCCTCGATCACCATTCCGTTACCGGCGGCCAACTGCACATGTTCGGGTCCGCGGGCGCTGAACGATCCGGCGGGGAACACCAGATCGCCTTCCTTCACGTCCCGCGGATCGATCCGTTCACCCGCGTAGATCTGCTCATAGGTGGTGCGCGGTAACACCACTTCACCGTCGGTTGCCTGCGCGATGGCGTACTGGGTCAACCCGGAACAGTCGAATCCACCGCCGCTGGGGCCGCCCGCACCTCCGCCGCCCCAGATATATGGCAGGCCCAGGGCACCGTCCGCGGCCTGCGCGGCGCGACCGCCCCTCGTCTTGTCCCAGTTCCGGCGAGTTCGCCGGCGAACGGGCTGGGTCGTGACCTGCTGGGCCGACACCATGCGGGGCCGTCGCCGGCGCCGCCTTCGCCGGGGCGCCGGGGACGCGGTACGCCCGTGTCCGGCGGCGAGAGCCACCGGCGGCATAATCTGTGCCGCCTGTCTTCGTGCCGCGTCGATATCCGCATTCACCTGCCTGGTTGCGTTGGCGATGGTCTGCTGGGCCGAATCGAGCAGCGCCGGACCGCTGAACCTCGTATCGGCGACGGCGGTGATGGCCTGCAGGCGTGCCTGCAGATCCGAGATCTGGGTGGTGAGTACCCCGCGGCCGTTCAGCGTCCCGGCACCCGACTCGGCAACCGTCTTGCCCACGACGCCGTCCCGCCCGTGCTGTGTTTCCAGGACGGTTCGATGGACACCCAGTTTGTCCCCGTACCCCTGGGCACCGATTCCGGCGAGCCGGCCCAGATCGGCAGCCTTACTCTGGAGCAGCGCCGCCGCCGCACGGTCGGCAGGCTGTCCCGCTCCATACAGCCCGAGTAATTCCTGCAATACGCCGTTCACGTCGTCGGTCAGTGCCGGCATACGATCAGCTCGCCCTCGCCCATCGCACCGACAACCTCCCTGCCCCGGCACCCCGGGCAACTTCTCGGCAATTACGCCCCTTGTATTCGTTCCGACTATGCGACAACACCCGCATGAACGGCGCCGGTCCTATTCCCATCCCCAGGAAGACAAGACAATGAAGGGGACAGCACGGGAGGGCGACGACAGCGGATGGATACAGCCACGACGGACGCGGAGCTCGACACCCCCGATACGACCACCGAGCCTGCGCCCGGAAACACGGGTCTCCCGGGGCAGCGGTTGTTGTCGAGCAGATACAGCCCGGCGGAAACCGGTCCGGCGGCAACCGGCCTCGACGGTAACCGAGTGCTGGCCGCTGAGCGTGAGACCACCGGGGAAACCACCGGGGCATCGAACGAAATACTCTCCGGATCGGGCACTGCCGCGGGCACGTCCGGCGGACTGCAGGTCATCTCCGCACCGGGTGGCTCGAAGCCGCTCTATCGGATAAAGCTGGTGCGGCTCCCCAAGGAACCAGCGGTCAATGCGTTCATCGGCGACGCGGAGCTGGCGATGCAGAAGTCGGTGGACATCCTCGGCTTCGGACGCACCGATCCGCCGCCACCGCCCCGGAACGGAAAGACCCCGGACAAGGTCCAGGCGGCCTACCTGCCGGGATCCGGAAAAGGTGTCGAACAGTATCAACAACAGGTGCTGTCCGCCGGCGCCCGGCAGGATTCGCTGGTCGATATGGACGCACAGGTGGGCGGCACATCGCAGCGGGTGGCAGCCGAGCAGGCGCAGACACTTTTCGCCATCCAGCACATCGAGGCCGACCTCAACGCCGCGTTGCGGTCGGTGATCGGCAAGGAGCTCAGCGCCGCCCAGGAAGCTGCGATTTTCGACCACATCGCGGCGGCGGTAACCGCCGTACACGATAAGGTCCAGGCCGCGCAGGACACCAACGTCGATGCGGCGGGTGGCGGTTCGGGCGGTGGCGGATCCGGCGGAGGTGGCGCGGCCGGTGCGGCCATGGGTAATGCGATGGGCGGTATCGCGTCGATGTTGCCGATGCTCGCCATGCTGCCGATGGCCCTGATGCCTATGCTGCCCGAACTACTGGGACAAAAGGACAAGGACGACGAAGAGGGGGAAGAGGGCGAGGCTGCGCCCAGCGAGCCGGCACCCGGCACCGTCACACCGATCGACCCCACCGCCCCGGCACCACAGGCTGCAGCGCCCACCCCGGGCGAGACCGCACCACCGAACGGGAACACGCCGCCGGGGACACCTCAGACCGAAGTTCCTTACGGCCCGACACCTCCCAGCAAACAGGTCTGACTTCCCCGAGCACCCCGGCGCGCGATTTCGCGCGACCGAATCCGAACGGAATCGAAAGCCTCTCTCACTCCCCGCGAGGTCTCGCACGAAGGCTATCGGGCTGTCGTACCGACCGATCCGGACGACGACTGGTGTGCACGCTCGGGTAGTGGCCGCAGCCGTCGGCCGCGGACGGACCCTACGGTCGGGTACGAAACCGGGACAACATATCCCACGGCCATTCACCGTTTCTCGGTGATTCGCCGGCTATTCGGCTCACATTGCGGTTCACCGCCGGGAACACACCCGCGGAGCGAAGTAACCGCAGGAGAGTTCCGCCCGACCGGGTGGCCGGCGATCCGGCCGGAAACCCGCCACGATAGCCGGCCCGGGCAGCGGCTTCCCGCGATCCCGCGACCAGGCGGCCGCTTTCGGAGATCGGCTACCGCTGTGGCCGGGCCTCAGTGGGTTTGCCCGGTGCCCGGCGGCGGCGCAACCGGTGGTGGCACGACACCCGCCGGCGGACCGGAATCGGTGGCCGGAGCACTCACCGCACCGGTGGGCGCGGTGACCGACCGGCCCGCGGTATCGGCAGGCCGCTCCGCAGCAGTCTCCACGCCGGCCGCCACGGCTGCCGGGAGCGTCGCGAATGCCGGATGCTCCAGGATCTGGCAGTGCGCGTACACAGCGTCGCGGAGTACCTGGCGATCCGATTCCCGGTTCAGCAAGGACACCAGTTCGTTGCAGCGCCGTTCCCAGACCAGCGCCCGCAACAGATCGACTTCGTCGCCCACCCGGATGGAGCCGAGATCGACTCGACCCACATCGATGCGCTGCGAGACCATGGTTGCCGCCAGCAGATCGTCGGCATCCCGGAGTTCGTCCCACCAGGATTCCGGAATATCCTCGCCGCGTTCCACCTTGGCCAGGATCCGGTCCCGGAGCGCGCGGGTGCCGAAGGTGTCCCGATACCCCGGTATCGCGACCCGGCCGAGCTGAGCGTGTGCCTCTGCGGCGAGCCCGATACAGCGGGCCCGCACGTCGGCGTCCGCCACGGCCGATACCGATTCCAGTGCCGGAACCGACCCGGTGATCCCGAGCCGATCGGCGGTATCAGGGGTGAGCACCCGCAGGTTCACGTCTTCGGAAGGCCCGACCATTCCTTCCATGGCCACCTCACCGAGCCGTCCGCGCAGGGCCGGATCGATCGGTCCCGACGAAACGAGCGCGGACAGTGCGGCATTGGCCTTTGCACCCCAGGCCCGGCCGAATTCGGCCAGGACCCGGGCGGGGTCGGCGACACCCTCCCACGGCGCGGCTTCGTCCCCGTCGGCACCGAGCATTTCGTCCCACAACCACGGGGTGGAGACCTGGCGCGGAAGGTACAGCCCGGCCGGCAGCCAGCCACGGCCCTCGTTCGAGGTGATGAACATCCCGGCACCCGCCGGACCGCGGAGCACGGCCACCGCCCACGTCATCCCGACCTCGGAATCGGTCGCCGCCAGCACCGCACCGAGCAGTGTCCGGGCGAGGACCAGGTCTTCGTTCACCGCATCGCCGACGATGTAGTTGGGCTCGGCCTCCCTGTCCTTGGCTGCCGATACCGCCGAATTGAACGGGCTCGCCAGTACCGGGGGGACTCCGCTCCCGTCCGCTGTCGCTCTGGCCGGCGGCGCCGTGGAACCGCGGTCGTCGCCACCGGCGCCGGCGCCCACCGGCATACCGGCGCCCACCATGCCACCCGGCGGAACCGCCCCGGCGGTCCCCGCCGGGGACGCTCCCGTCCCCGTACCGGCATTGGCAGCCGCAGCGGAAGTCGCACCGGCCGCCGCCGGGTTCTCGCCGGCGGACACGCTTCCCGGGGCGGCCGTGACACCTGGGGTCGCACCACCTGCGCCGACCGTCGGCGTGCCGGTGCCTTGCTGGTCGGGCCCGGTGGGCGGGGTGGTTCCCGCGGGCGTCATACCGGAGCCGTTGGGGGTGGTCGCGCCGACCGGTACGGGGCCGGCGGCAGTATTGCCGGCGGTGCCGCCGTTCATCAGCGGAGCCGGGCTGCCGAATACGGTGTCCGCGCGGGGGTTGTCTGCGTCCGGACCGGCGACCGTGATCGCGCCCGCGGCATCGGTCCGCTCATAGGTGTCCGCGGATTCACGCAGTGATCGAGCGGTTTCCTCGTGCTCCCTGGCGAGCGCTTCACCCGCCCGCAGGCGAGCCGTGTAATAGCGTTCCAGCGCTTCTTTCACCGGGTTGGCGATCTTGCCGTAGGTGGGTTCGAAATTGGCGAGCCACTCAGTGGGCGGCTGCGCCCATTCCCGCGTCTCCGCCGCGACCTGATCGTGTTGCAGAGCCAGCTGGCGTAGTAAATCAGGGTCGATATCCAGCCGTTCCGGCATGCTCGATCAATCCTTTCCCACCACCGACCCCCTCATTGTCGATTCTTCCCAACACTGGGAGCGGTAGCGATGGTGGACGTTTCCGATCACCGGGTAGTGCCGGTGGACACCGCGCTCAACCGCGGCACCGGTGCGCCCGCCGGTGGCCGCGCGAAATGCGGGTGCGCCAGGATCTGCGAATGTGCGTAGACGGCGTCGCGCAGGGTCTGCCGTGTCGGCTCTTCGGCCAGCAGCAGTACCAGCTCGTTGCACCGGCGCTGGAAAGTCAGCGCACGCAGCACCGACAACTCCGAATCGGGTTCCAGATCGGCGGCATCGGGACGCAACTCACCCAGCGCGATGCGGCCGGTCGCGGCGCGATGCCCGAGCGCGGTCGCCGCGATCAGATCATCTGCGTCCTGCATCTCCTCCCACCAGCCCCCCGCGAATTGCCGGCCGTCCCGCAGAGCCCGCAGAATCCGCAGCCTGAGCTCGGGGGCTCCCATCGCGTCCACAGTACGAATACCCGCCCGCTCGACCCGGATATGCGCGTCGACCGCCAGCTCCAGACACCGCAGCGCCACACCGTGGTCCGGCACGGATACCGCACGATCGAGCAGCCGCGGCGTTGCCGTGAGACCCAGGCGATCCAGCATGCCGGCCGTGGGTTTCCGCAGATCCATGGCATCCGAGGGACCTACCGAGCCGGCCAGCGCGACCGTTCTCAGTTGCCCGCCGAGCAGCGGGTCGATCGGCTGGGAGGAGGCCAATGCCGACAGCTTCGAACCCGATTTCGCGCCCCAGGCGATCGCGAACTCCACCAAGATGCGCGCGGGATCGGCAATACCTTCCCAGCCGGAATTCTCGGCCACCGTCCACAGCCAGGGCAACGACAGCTCGGCCGGCAGATACAACCGCGCCGGTAGCCACCCACGGCCCTCGTTCGAGGTGACGAACGCGCTCACCCCGCCCGGATGCCGCAGCACGGCCACCGCCCAGTCCACACCCACCACCCATTGGTCGGCGGCGGCCCGGATTCCACCGAGCAGGGTGCGGGCGAGCACGAGATCGCCGTCGACCCGCTCGCCGACGACGAAGGCGGGCGCGGCCGAGGCAGCCATGGCCGCACCGACCGCGTCCTGGACGGCCTCCCCCGCACCGCGCCGCTTGTCCTCGCCCGGAAGGCTGTCCGGCAGCACACCCGGACCTTTTCCGCCGGGCGCCACCACACCGGGTGTATTGGCCGTGCTGAGCGCTTTCCCGGTTGCGCCGGGACCCCGATGCGCCTCTACCGGTCCGGCGACGCCGCGGGACGCCTGCGTACCGGACACGGTGGCGGAGGCGGCCGCCGAACCGGCCGCCGAACCCGTTGCGCTCGCACCACCGGATGCGGCGGCGCTCCTGGCCGGTGGTTCCGGACTCGCCGCACCCGCCGAGCCCATCAGGGGCGCGGCCCCGAGTATGCCGGGCGCGGCGACCACGGTTTCGTCCGCGGCTCCGCCGATCCGCGGACCGGCCGGGGATATGCCCGAATCCTCCAGGACCGGCCGCGTGCCGGGATCCGCCGTGGTTTCGGCGGTTTCGGTACCGGCAGGCGATTGCGCTGTGTGCCCGTCCGTTTCGCCCCGATCGGCAGCGGGCTGCTCGTCCACGGGTACGGCCGCTTCGCTGTTACCGGTTTCCGGAGCCTGGTGGTCCGGCACGGTTGCGCGCTGTCCGGGCGGGGGCGCGCCACCGAGAGCCGGCTCTTGTCCTTCGGCACCCTGCCCGGCGGCCGGTGGGGGCCCGCCTGCCGATGCGTCCGGTGCGCCCGCCGACACGTCAGCGACCACCGGCGGCTGGACCGGGGCCTGCGGCACCGCATCCGGTGCCAGCAGATCGTCGATGATATCGATCAGCACCTGGCCGAATACGGTGTCGGGTGGCACCAGCGCGGACCGGCCGGGGTTTCCGTTCCACGGTCCCGGCTCGAAACCGGACCCCGGCTCCCACCGATCACCGCGGTTGCGGGGTACGTGCCTGCCGGGCGGCCCGGGCGCCGTACCGGGCGCCGAGCCACTGCGCCACGGGCCGGGCCGGCCCAATGCCTCGGCGATATCGTCCAGTCGCGGCAGCCCCTGCGGCCCCAACGAACGCAGTGCCGCGGCAACAATGTCTTCCACATCGCCGCGTGCCTCGGCGAGTATCGCATCGGTGGTCTGCCGGTCGGTCGCGGCCTCGGCTTCGTCGTCTTCTACCCCGTCGTCGTTGTTGTCGCCGCGGGTGGCGGCTTCGATCCGGTCGCCCGCGTCATCGACCACATCGAGGATCTGGTTCCGGGTGCGCCGGACGATATCGCCGAGTGTGCCGAAGGTATCGGCCGCGGCCGTCAATGCCGCCGCGAAGGCCCGCGGATTGTTCTCCAGCGCGACCAGCGCCTGCCGGATGTACTCCAGACCGGCCGACTGCTGAACCGTTTCCTCGAAGGCCCGCCGTGCCTGTTCGACATCGGATAGGTTCAGCGCCGCCGCGCCGTCCCGTGCGGCGCTCTCCAGACCGTGCCAGGCCGACGGCGGGATCTGTGGCCAGTTGTTCCCGACGATCCGATCCCAGTACGGGCTTGTTTGCTCCGGTGCCATCGGGGCCGGTCAGGCCTCGGCAGACCGCACGGCATCGCCGGCGTCGATATCGGAATTGCGCAGTACGGCTGCACCGAGGCCGGTGGCTTCGACTGTGATACCCGACTGTTCGAGCACGCTTGTCAATCCTGCGCCGAAGAGGTCACGAATCACATCCAGCGTTTCGAGCGTGGCCTGGTCCAGCTCACATTCGGAGTGGGACCTGGTCGCCCAGGAATCCACGGTCGTGCCGACGCAGTCGGTCATCACCGATAACGCGCCCGCGGCATCACCCACGATCGCCGTCAGATCGTCCAGGGAAAGGATTTTCACCATGGTCGTGTCCCTCTCTCGGCCGTGCCGGTCCTACCGGTACGGTTCACGCGGGTCGTAGGCCGAATGCTTCGTCTTCCAACGCCCGGTACGCGGCTTCGGTGGGCAACCCGAACGAATCAACGGTATAGGCGCGCGCCCCGTTGGCCTCCATCTCACGGCGCAAGCCGAGCCGCGATTTCGCGTGCGCGAGCCCGGCGACCTTCAGGATCTCGGCGCTCAGCCAGGCCTCGCCGTTCTCCTTGGCTTCGTCGGTGATGTGCATACCCACCACCTCGCCGTCCCGGCCGCAGGCGACACCGACCGTATGGTCGGGGTTGAAGACCTCGTGGATCTGCGGTGCCGCCGCGGGTTTCGCGTCCGCCGTATCGTCGAAACCGTCGGCGGGATATTCGTCGTAGTCGTCGTAGTCGTCGGCCATCGCCATCTCCTCGTTTACTATGCGGATTGGGCCAGGGTTTCCGACAGCACCGACCAGGGCGCGTCGGCAATGGTCAGCACCAGGCGCAACTGCCAGACCCGGGCGCCCAGATACATCTCTCCGGTGCCATCCCCCAGTAACTCGAGATAATCGCTGCCTTCCACATCGGAATTCATCGACACGGTCGTCACCGGTGGACTTCCGTCGTCCACACTGATGATCGATCCTCCGCCGCCGGGGATGAAACTCTTGCGGCAGCGCGGCCCCGCGCCGAGCGCGACCTCCGCGCTGTTGGTCGTGATCGTGACCTCGGGATTGAGCAGCAATTGACTCACCCACGACCGCGCGGCCAATTCCGGCCGGTCACCGTTGATCCCGATCACCAACGATCCCGCAAGGTCCACCACCAGCAACTGGTCGTTACCGGTGATTCCCACGATCACGAGCCGGCGCGCGGTTTCCAGCGGACCCGGAAGATCGTCGGCGCCGACGGTGCTCGAGTCCGCACCGATCCCACCGTTGGCGGCCGGGAACTTCGTGATGACACCGGTCGCGACATCCACGGTGTAGGCGACCGTCGGGAGGGCCGAATCTCCGCCCAACGCCGCCAGCCGCGCCAGCCCTTCCTCGTGCAGCCAGCTGATGGCGTCGGCCGCGGATACCGGCTCCTCGGGTTCCATCTGTTCCGGGGCGGTCATCGTGCCGGGTCTCCCACCCCGGCCGGTTCCCGGTCGTCGCCGCCGGCGATTTCCGCGGCGTCGTCGGTGATCACCGTTTCCATGATCACCTGGTACTGGCGGGCGGCGTCCTGTGTACTCTCCCGGATCGCGGCCATGATCTCGGCCACCAGTTCCTCGCAACTGAACCGGTCCGCTGTTCCGGGCGCGAGATACAAACTGGTCAGCCGGCCCATGGCGTCGACCTCCGGGATCACGGTGCCGCTCGGGGACGGGCGACGGGCACGGACCTCGTCGATACGCTCGCGCATATCGGCGATGCGGTGCCGCAGTTCTCGCGCCGCGTCGAGCGCGGCCTGCACATCGGGATGAATACTCATGCGTTGCCTCCGGTGCGGGTCGGGGCCTGATTGGCCGGGGCCGGGGTCGGTTGCGTGACCGTCGGCGCGATGGTGGGCCGTTCCCCGATAACGGGTTCGGTATGCGGAGTGTCGTCGACATACATCAGGCGATCAGGGTGCCAGGCCACAATGCGGTTGCGCTCCTCGCCGCCACCGCCCGCCCCGGCCCCCGCACCGCCCATTCCCCCCATCGGCATCATCGGCATCATCGGCATTCCCCCCGCGCCGCGCCCGTAGGCGCTGCCCCCGGCCACGTTCTCCGCCGCGGGCACCCGCGGCGGGGCACCGAGACCGCTGCCGACGGCCCGTGTCAGCGGCATGACCGTCGATGCCGAAATCGTCTGCACCTCCGAAGCGCTCGGTATCCCGCCGCCGGGCACCGACGGAGCGCCGCCGGTCGGGCTGCCGTAGGACGGGACGGCGTAGTCGCCGAGTCCGTAATCGTCGTAGTAGTCGTCGTAGTAGTCGTCGGAGATCTCCTCGGTCTCCGACAGCCCGTTCTGGCCCAGTTCCATCATGCTCATCAACATGGGCAGCATCTGCGACAGCATCTGGTCGCTGGATCCGGAGCCGGTTTGTGCCGCCGCCGAGCCGGAACTCTGCGATGAATCCGCGACTCCGGTACCCGTTTCGGATACGTACGAACCCGCCGCTTCACCCGCCCGGAGGTTCAGGTCGTTGTATTCCGCGGTCGCCGCCGCCAGCGCGGCCTCGTTCTTGGCCCGCGCCGCTGCCAGCATTTTTTTCCGAGCAGCCAGAATCTCCTCCGGTGTCGGATGTTTCTCCTTGGCCCGGGCGAACGCGTTGCCGTAGGTGTCCGCCCCCTGGGCCAGTTTCTCCATCGCGTCGCCCAGTACGTCCATCCAGCCGCGGTAGGTCGCGAACCGTTCGGCCACCTCCGAACCCACCGGGGTCCAGTGCTGCAATACCGAACCCGCACGGTCCATGTCATCGGCCGCTCGGGCCCGGGAGCTGGTGTTGAACAGCCGGACCGAATCGGCGAATCGATGCGCCGGTTCCGGGCCGGGACCGCTGTGCAACTGTTGCGCGAAGGTCAGCGGATCCCCGGTCACCACCGGCATCTCACGCAGTCCGGGCGGTACCCGGCGGAAGCCCACCGGCTCCACGGCCGGAACCGGGTTGGCCACCAGATTGCCGCCGGAGGCGTTGAGCAGCCGGGCGCCTTCGTCGTCGGCCGCGGCGTATTCGACCGCAGCCTGCCCGATATGGTGCGCATCGCGCTGAATCTTGTTCAGCACACCGACGGTCGCATTGAACAACGCCGCGGCATCGGCGTTCAACTGCGGAACCGCTTGCGCGGAAATAGGGTCGGCCCCGGCGGGCAGGACCCATTCCCGCGGCATCGCCGCGCCGGTGATCCGCGCCATATCCGCGGACTGCCCGGCTACGGCCACCAGCTCATCGAGATCGACATTCAACGCCATACCGGTCTCCTCTCGCCTGTCACTCTCGCACCGTCAGGCCGGGGCGGCCAATGCCGGCATATCGGCCACAGGCTGATCGGTGCCTGTGGTGGCCGCCGCATCGCCGTCCTGGCCCGTATCGCCGGCGGCCTCGATGCCCTTCGGATGTTTGAATCCGGCGAACTCACCGAAAGCGCGGCCGTCCGGATCGGTCATATCCGGTGCGTACTGCTGCAATTCGCCGTGCACGATCGCTTCCACGGTGCCGGACTCGCCCTCTCCAAAGACAACCAGCAGCGCAGACCGGGACTCGGGTTTGCCCGGCGAGCCGCCGGCGGCGGGCTGATCGCCGGTCTCCTTCTCTCCTTCCGGCGGTGTCTGCTCCCCCGCCGACGGACCACCGGCGGGTGTCCCGACCACCGCGGAGGCTCCGGCGGGAACGCGGCCCTCGTCCTTCGCCGCCACCAGCCAGGTGACCACATCACCGGTGGCCAGCTGGAACGGGTCGACGGCCGGACCGATGTCCTTCGGGTCGGTCCACGCGGCGGGAGTACCGGCGTAGGCGGCCTGGGCGTCGGTCCCGGTCTTGTTCGCGAACGCTTTGTCGAGGCCCAGTGCCACGGTGAGCGGCACCTTCTGGGTCCGGCCGTCCGGGAACGGGTAGACCACCAGACCGTCCGCGCCCGGTACCCGTTTCGGCAGCCCGGCGCCCGGCTGGTTCGAGGTCGCACCGGGTGGCGGCCCGCTCTGGTGCTGCGCGGGCTGAGCGGGGGCCGGTGTGGTGGCCGGTGGGGTCGACCACGGCGTGGTCGCGGCGGGCCGGGCCGCGGGCATGGTGGGGGCCGCGGCCGCGTCGTACCGCGACGGATCGATATCGTCGATCCGGCGGGCCAGATCGCTGTCGGCCCCGTTGCGCATAGCGGCTTGCGATAACAAGGTAGGCAACAGCGAGCTCAGCAGGCTGTTCCCCATCATCCCGTTGGCCGCCGCAGACGGATCGGGGATGCTACCGAGCGAACCGGCCGGCGTCGACGGCGTCGACGCCTGCAATGCCTCGTTCGCCCGGTCCTCCATCTCTTTCGCCGCATCGGCCAGGTCGGCACTGGCCGTCCCCGGGACCTCCGGGGTCCCCACACCGAGCCCCTCCTGCTGGGTGGGGTCGGGCGTGCCGATTTCCGAACCGTCCGGCCACAGCGAGCGATCGTTCAGGCTGTCTTCCAGCGCACCCACCCGGTCGCCCAGCTCCTGGGATGCCTCCTCGTCGCCGGCGCTGGGGTCCTCGATCCCCGATGCCGCGCGGTCCATCGCGTTCGCCGCGTTCTCCAGGATCCCGATCAGTTCGTCGAAACCCTGCGACACGATGCTCATGAAATTGATCTCGAGTTCGGGCGAAGCGGTGAGTTGCTGCACCTGGGTGTTCACACCGTTGATCAGAAAGCCCACGCTCTCCTTCACCGTTGCCGAGATCTCCTCGACCTTCGCAGCTGTATCCTTATTGCTCAGCTCCGACTTGTAGAGGTCGTCCAGCGCAGACTCGACCTTGGCTGTCACTTGTTCGTAGCTGGTACCCCCGCTACTGCTACCGACGGTGATCCCCTGTGGCATCCGGGGGGCCGGATCGAGGCGCAGTTCGATCTTCTTCTCGAGGTCGCCACTCATCTGATAGACGTCCACCACCGTGGCGGCAAACGAGCCCGTCGCGCCGCCATAGGCGGAGATCAGCTGGGGATTCAGCAAACTGTCCTCGGGACGAAGCAAGAACCCTCGCCCGCCGACCACCCGCACCCCTGGATTCACCTGGGATTCCGCGAACGGCGCCTGCCCGGCCAGGCCCTCGGACGCCGCGGGGGCGTACCCGTCCCACATGAGGTCGACCGACCCGGCGCCCGCCGGGTTCGTACCCGATCCCCAATCGATTACTCCCCCCGCGACAAAGGCACCGGATCCGATCGCGACCAGAGTCGGCTTCACCCATTTGACCGCGTGCCCGTCGGTTCCCCACATATTCTTCCGGCGTTCCGCCGCCTTCATTGCCTTTTCGGCGTCATCGGCCGCGGACTGCAACCCGCCGTGTGCGTTCCGCGCGTCGGTGAGATCCCGGCGCGCCGTTTGAACGGCGTCCTCGGCATCGTCGAGCGTCTGCCGGGCGGCCCGTCGGGCGTTGGTCGCGGCAGTCAAGGCCTGCTCGGCGTTGTCGAACGACCGCTGGGCCGCGGCATACCCCGGATCTCTGGGATCCATGCCGTTGAGCCTTGCCTCGGCAGCGTCGAACCTTCGCTGCGCGTCCTGGAACTCGTCATCCAGCCTTTGAAAATTCCTGTTCGCGTCACGGAGTTTGTCCTCTGCGCCGGTTACGGCGTTCTCCGCGTTCTCTAGGCGCCTGGCCTGGTCCGCGGCTGTACTGTGCACATTCTGCGCCTGGGTCAGCGCGTCATCGGCGCTTCTGCCTCCGGCCCGGAGACCCGTTCGAGCGAGTTGTCCCGCTGCCGTCCCGAGCAACGCTCCTCCGGCACCCGCCATACCGGGAGCGCCGAAACTGTCCAACCCGGGCCCGTTCGCGATCATGTCGGCCCCGACGCCTCCCACATAACCGCTGAGGACGTCCGCGGCACCCTGTTTGAACCAGGGCATGTTATTGGTTGCTTTGCTGGCAAAGAACGTGACGCCGAGATCGAAACCCAGCGCGGCGACATCCCGGAATTCGACCACCGTGCCTCCTACGCCGGTACCACGACGTCGGCCGCAGCAGGACTGGCGGCTGCTTCACCCGTGCGTTCCGCAGCTCCGGCCGCTGCCGCCGCTTCGGTACCGGGTGGATGGAAGAATCCGCCGAACGCACCGAATTCGCCGGCCCCATCGCGCATTTCCGCAAGTGAGGTCACCCGCTGCAGAGCTCCGTCGACCACCGCTTCCACTGTCGCCTCCGCGGCGGATTCTTCCGGAAATACCACCAGCAGCGCGGTCCGGTTCTCCCAGAGCCCTACGTCGCCGGTGGTCAGCTGAGCGGGATCGACACGCGCTCCGATGCGCTTCGGATCCGTCCACCCGGCCGCTGTCCCGGCATAGGCGGCCTGGGCATCGGTACCTGCCGCATTGCCGAATGCCAGGTCGAGTCCATGTGCCACCACAACGGATACCTCCTGGGTACGTCCATCCGGGAATGTGTACACCACCCGCCCGGACTCGGCTTGCCCGGTCGTTCTTCCCGGCGGTGGGGAACTGTCGGGTGGGGGCGAGACCGTCTTCGCCGGGACGGCCGGTGCCGCTGGTGATCCGGTGTTCTGCCCCTGAGAGGGCTGTCCGGGACTCGGCGCCGCGACCACTCCGGGCCGCAGCGCGGTGGCCGAGCTGCCGTCTTCCGGTTCCTGGCCCGCCGTGCGGTGCCTGTCGCCCGAGCCGTCCTGCTGGTTGCCCATCGCACCGCGCATCAACTGCGGCAACAGCATTGCCTGCAGCGCCGAGCCCATGGCATCCTGACTGGGCGCCGGCGTCTGCCCCGGCTGTGTCGCGATCGGCGAGCCCGCGGGTTCGGTCCCGCGCGCACCGGGCGTATCGGCCGCCGGGCCGGAATCGGTCGCTGCACGAGCGCCGGGGTCATCGGTACCGCTCGAACCGGCATCGGTGCCGAGATCCCACGGCTCGGGTGCCGGTACCCGGCTGGGGCCGGTGTCTGCCGACTGTTCAGCCGCAGCCGCAGCCGCGTCGCCAGCGGCGGCGGGATCGAACCCGGGATCGCCACTGTTGTCAGCGGACCGGTCCTCTTGCTTCGAGCCGGAATCCTCGTCATCGGCTGCCTCCGACCGTACCTCCGCCGCGACCTCCTCGAACCGGCCGGCGTAGTACGACATGATCGTCTCGGCATTCGCGTAGCCCGACTCGATCAGGACGAATGTGTACGCGTCCTCGCTCTGCAGTCCTTCGCCCAGCCGTTTCGGGTCGACGTAGAAGACAGGCATGCCGCTGACCTCGCTGAGCTTCTCGTTGTGCTCGGCGAGCAACGCGGTGAGATTCTTCAGATCACGTGGATCGGTTCCCGCGTATTTGTTCTGGGTGATGATGGAGGACGCCAAATCGTATCGACCGCCCTCGCACAGCGCCGCGGATCGCTCCACGGCCTCCGCCACGATTTCGACCCGCGACCTGATCCTGGTGTACCGATCCCGCAACGCTTCGACATGGTGCGCGTAGTCCGGAATCCCGGCGTGCTCGGCTCCGAAGATCTCGGTGACGTCGATTTCCTTCGGTAGGTCGTCCGACTCCCGGGGTTTCGTACCGAAGCTGGTCCAGCTGTCGGAGCCGAAGGGGGGAAGCGTGCGGAAATTACGCTGCATCGGCGTGGTGAATTCGAGACCCTCGGGCAAATTGTGCGGATCGGGCATATAGATATGCGGCATGTCCTCGGGAATATCGGAAAGCTCCTGCTCGCTGATATCGATCAGCGGGATGGCAGGGTAGCCGAGATGTTCGCCCACTGTGTTGCGGATACCGTCGGCGGTCCACCCGGTGGTGAACGCGCCGGCCAGACCCAGGTACGTCCGCCACGGAGCCACATGCGCCCCACCCAGTCTGGTGGGCAGGACCCCGAGTAGTCCTTTGTTTATCGCGGCCTTCTGCGCGGCCGTTCCGGTGAGGGTGCGCGCCATGTCCATCGACTGAGCCGCCCGGGTGGCCCCTCGGACACCGAATCCCGCCGCCCCGAACACACCACCGACTGCGCCGTAGGCGGTTCCGAGCAGGATGCCCTCGAAATCCTCGCCTTGTACCGCGGCCGTGATCCCGCCCACCGCGGCACCCACCGCGATGCCCCACGGCGTCCCCCGCAGCGCGAACCCCGCCACACTCGCCCCGCCGGTGAGGATTTCATCCCAATTGTCCGCGAAGAAATCGCCGAGACCCACGATCTCACCTGCCTCGGCGAGCGCGATGCGGACCGAGACTCGTTCGCTCACGCCCGCGGCTGTCGAGCACGGCCCGGCTCGCGGAGGAATTCGAGCACGGGCAGCCGACCATGTGCGCGTCTCCCTTCGTGACGCCCCCATTGTGGTGGATTCCCACCACAGGGAAGCACTGACCTGCGGGTACAGGGCATTATCGACCGTGCAGCCCTGGACTCGCTGCGGACGACCCCTTGCTCGCGCGAGGGCCGAACGATGCAGGAGGAAGTATTCGATGAACCTGCATTTCCGGAGGCCGCGCACTGGTATGAGCCCCTATCCACTGCGATTGCCCGCGAACACGGAGTCATATCGGTCCACACCGACAGTCGTGGCCGTCCGGGCGCGGCGGTGAGTGCGCAGTGGCCATACGAACACCGGCGAATACTTCGGCGAAAGCCGACGGCATCGAAGCGAACGGTACGGAACCGCGCGAATGGGATCCCCTGCGGTGGTATCCGGACACGGTCGTCGCCCGGTGCAAGACCTGGGTCCGCGAACGCGCATGGCGGCGGCGGCTGCTGTGGATTCTGGCGATCCTTTTCGTTCTGATCGTCTTCCCGGGAATTATCGGCGTCGTCGCCACCGCCCAGGTGGGGAGTGGGGTTTCCCAGGTGGACGGCCTCAGCTGGATGAATGTCCGGGATTCGCAGGGTGTTCCACTGGCCACCTACACTTTCGCCAGCGACCGGGGCAGTCTGCTGAATCCCGGTAACACCATCTTGTGGACAATTCTCAGCCTGGAATTCGTGGGTTACATGTCCATCGTGACCACCGCGATCTGGATCATCGGATTCACCCTGAGTTTCACCTGGCTCGATATGTTCGCCGACGCGCTCACCGGCGTCGCCGACGCCTTCGTCGCGCAGATCGCCACGCCCATGGTGCTGATCACCGCGGTTACCATCGGCGCGTTCTTCGTCGCCTGGTTCATTGTGCGCGGGTTTCCGGGCAAGGCGACCATGCAGGTGGTCACCATGTTCGGAGTGGCGGTCCTGGGACCGATCTTCCTCGCCGAACCGTTGCACGATGTGCTTTCTTCGGACGGTCTGCTGAGCCAGGGACGTAATGTCGGCATATCGGTGGCCGCCGGCCTCACCGGCGACGGAAATCCGAACCCGATCACACTGGTCACCGATATGCAGCACGATCTGGCCGATAACTTCGCCCGGAAACCGGTGCAGGTGTGGAACTTCGGGCACGTGGTGGACAATTACTACTCCTGTGAATCCGCCTGGACTTCGGGCACGCTCTCGGGAGACGACGCGAATGTCCGGCAGGCCATGGAGGACTGCAACAACCGGGCCGCGGTCGCCAAGGCCGCCAATCCGACCATGGGTCAGGTGGGCACCGGTTTGATCCTGTTGGTCTGCGCCACGCTGCTGCTGCTCTTCGCGATCTATCTGGCGTTGAAGGTCACCAAAGCGGCGCTGGACACCATCTATCACGGCTTCATGGCGATTCTCGGATTCGCCGCGGGCGGCTTCGTCTACGGCCCCACCCAGACCTATCTCGTTCGTAATGTCGTGGACGGATTCATCTCCGCGGCCCGGATGACGGCCTTCACCTGCTTCCTCGGGATCTACATCCTGTTCATGAGCAATCTGTTCGACCAGGCGCCGGGCCAGGTGATCTCGGTGATCGTCATCGCCTGTGTGGTGGAAATCGTGGCCATCGCCCAGATCCGGCGGCTGAGCAAAAGCCTGGACCGCGGCAACAACTGGGTGGCCAATCGGTTCGCCATGGCCATCCAAGGCAATGGTGGCCGCGGTGGTGGCGGTGGCGGGGGAGGCGGCACAGCGCTGGGTATGGGAGTCGGCGCCGGCGGATCCGGCGGTGGCGGTTCGCTGAGCGGCCTGGGTATGCTCGCCGCCCTCAGTACGATCAACAACTCCCCGCTGACCGGGTGGCTCATGATGGCCACCCCGGGCCCGCTGGCTCCCTTGGCGTTCGGGAAGAAGCGCTCGGACCTCGCGAATATCCGCACCGCGGCCGCGCGCGAGGAAATGTACGACTGGTCGCACCAGGGCCGGGCGAACTGGCTGATGCGAGCGGAGGCCCGCGCCGCCCCGTATGGCGGTATGAACACCGCCATGGGTATCGCGCACGCGATCGACGGCCTCGGCGACCTGAAGGTTCCCGGCTCCTGGATGAACGCCGTACTCCTTGCGGGCGGCGCCGACCATCCGCGGGCACACCAGGGCATGCGTGCGCTGGCGGCCATGCAGTCGAGTATGTCGAGCAACCCGTACGGCTGGGGACCACTGCAGAAAGCAGTCGCCGCCGCCCGGGCGGTCGAGAACCATATGCGCCCCTCTGATCCGCTCGAGGTGCGCCAGGCATTCGCGGCACAGGCCGCGATGGCCTCGTCGAACTTCCTCCGGCACACCCCGGCGCCGCGCGCCGGAGCGGTGGTCGACCAGGGATTCGTCAATCGGGTGCGACAGCACTGGGATTCCGATATCGCGCTGCGCAATGCCATCACCCCCGACGAGTGGAACGCGGTCGGCCGCGATACCCGCTGGACGATCGCCACCGAGGCGGCCAACGGTTTCGACCGGGCAGCGCAGGCTTTCGGCCGGAACCCGAACGACCAGGCGGCGTTGCGCGACCTCTCCCGGTGGCAGATGCGGCTGGCCAACCTCGACCATCTCGATCCGACGGCGGGTCTCGACCCCTGGGATTCGTGAGTCCGGTATCGGTGGCGCCCCGCCGCCGATACCGACCGGCTCAGCGACCGGTCAGGTCGCCCACCGGCGCGCCGCGAAACTGCTCGGCAACGAGGTGACCCGGACATCCTTGCCCCGGCTCGGAGCCTCCACACATTTGCCGTCACCGATATACATCATCACGTGGCCCATCTCCCCGTTCTTGTAGCTGCTCTCGGGGAAGATCAGGTCACCCGGCTGGATGTCTTTGTTCGCCACCGCCGGTAACGATTTGAACTGATCGTCGGCGACCCGGGGAATGTTCACCCCCGCCTTCTTCGCCGCGTACTGCATGAGACCCGAACAGTCGAAACTGTTCGGCCCTTCGGCACCCCAGACGTAGGGGTCGCCGACCTGGTTCAGGGCGGTCTTCACGGCAAACTGCGCGCGGGGAGAGCCACCCTCGGCCCCCTTCTCGGTACCGGACGCGAACTTCACTCCGCCGGGCAGTTCCTTGCCGAGGAGGTTGTACAGGTACTGATTGGTCAGCTGGTTGATGGCCGAGGCGGCGTCACCGGCGTTCGCGGATCCCGCGGCTACGATCTTGTGCGCCGCTTGCAGGGCTACGGTCAGGATCTGACGAACCTTCTGCTGACCTTCCTTCGTGTACGCCATCGGTCCGAGCTCGGCCAGCGCCGCGTTGACCTGATTCAACAGCGAGCGCACCGCGTTCTTGTCGACCTTGTTCGATCCCGCCAGACCGGAAATGTATTTCAGCAGTTGGGTATCGAGGTTGTTGAAGGCTTTCGCGGCGTTGTCCTTGTACAACATCCTGGCCTTCAGCATGGCCGGCCCGGCACCGCTCGCGCCCTCCGCGCCGCCGGTCTCCTCCTTCAGTTTCTTCACCTCGGGATCCTTCGGCTCGCCCTCGCCGTACATATCCTCGAGCAGTTTCAGCACCTTCATGGCGCGTTCGGCCTCCGGGGACATTCCCGTCGCGCCGGTATCGGCACCGGTCGCCGCGCCGCCACCGCCTGTCAGGCCCGACAGCGCCGAGCCGATCATGGGTAACAGGGTCGCGCCCGCCATCATCGCCATGGGCGCCATCCGCGCCAGCATTTCGGGGTCCACCAGCGGCTCGGGTTCGGCATCCGCGCGGCTGTCGGCCACCGGGGTGGCGGCAGGCGCGGGCGCAGGTGCGGCCGGTGGTGGTGGTGCCGGCTGAGCACCGGCCGCCGGTCCGGGCAGGCCCGGCAGCGGGAAAGTCGGCAGCCCGGGTAACGCGAGACCGGGCGGCGGCGCGACAGCAGCCGGGGCGGGCGCGGCCTGTGCGACCGGTGTCGCGGTGGGGCCGGACGCCGGGCCCGGCCCGGATGGCGTTACCGGTGCGCCGGGCGCGTTCGCATTCCCGCCACCGGTACCCCATCGCCTGCGCTCACCGGGCGGCGCAGACCCGGAACCGGGCGCAACCTCCGCATCCGCCTCGTCGAACTCGGTTTCGAATGCGAACGGCCCGATTTCCGCGCTGGTCACGACACCTCCCGCAATACCCGCTTGATCTGTACGTGCCCGGCACCGGGAAGGGCCGACCGGACGAACTTGCCGTCCTCGACCGTCACCAGCTCACGGCCGCCCAGCGCTATCCCGGCCCGCGTCGCGGCGTTGTCCCGGTAGTCCCAGAACACCAGGTCACCCGCCGAGATCGCGGCCGGATCCACGATATGGCCGCAAAATGCCTGTTCTCGAATCGTTTCCGGCAGGATCACGGCTCCGTGGACGGCACCGCAGTTCGCCGTCGCCACCGCACGGGGCGCCCGGCCCGGTACGCAACGGCCCGACGAAGCGGCCACCGACGCGCTGTAGATCACGTCCCGGAGATAGTCGGCCGGCAGGGCGGCACCGCCCGCTTCGGGATACCGCAGGGCGAGATCCGCGGCACACATCGCGGCGGGACCGCTGCTGCTGTGCTTCAGGGCCACGCCTTGCCGGGGAGCCACGCGCATCGCCGACGCGCACGCCCGATCGCGCGGAGTCGCATGCGGATCATCGGCCGCGAAGGTCAACGACGCGTACGGGTTCTCGGTAGGGGTGGGCGAAAGCGAAGCAGGCGCGGTAGTACGCGGGGCTGTGGTGGCGGTCGGCGGCGGTGTACTGCTGCCGGAGACCGGCCCCAGCGCGATATCACACTGCATGCCGAAGTCCTGACGCGCCATCGAGCCCATCTCCCCGAATGTTCCGGACAGTCCGGTCAACCCGAACGCGGGTCCGCCGCAACAGCAGAAGAATCCCACAAGCAGAAGCAGGAACAGCTTCTTCTTACTCTTGTCCTTCGTCAGCTCGTTTTTCGACACATCCACAACCGATCCACCCGCCGGCGCGACCCGGTCACCGGACCGTCTCCGGCTCCCGTCGCTCGCCCCGGGGCGCCACGGTCGGCGTACTGGTGATGGCCTCCGCGCGGTCCGCCCGTGCCGGTCCGAGCACCTTACCGCGCCCGATCCGGCTCAATGCGTCCCGCATGAACATCTCACCGCGGCGTTCTTCCGGTACCTGCCGACCGGCCCCCACCGGCGGTGAAGTCTCCTCACGCAAGGCCTGCAGCAGGTAGGGCGCTTCTTCGAGATCCACGCCCAGCCACTCCAGGCTGTTGCGGGCCAGCGTCTCGTCCCGCTGCCGGAAGACGAACCGATTCGGAATGAGATTGTGTGCCGCGCCCTGGAAGTCGGTGGCCGGGTCGTGGGAGGCCAGGCCGATCGCTGCGAGGTGTTTCCGGCCGTCACGGCTGAAGTCCGAGGTCACCGAAGCACCGACCTGTGTCTGCGTGAAATGGTGGGCCTCGTCGCCGACGAGCAGCCCGAAACGCCCGTTGTCGGAGAGGAACGCTTCCCGCGCTGTCACACCCACCAATTCATAGAGCGCGGTGCCCAGTCGTTTGGTCAGCGGCAGCCGATTGTAGAGGTGCGGGGTGGTCAGTTCCTCGGCGGTCGGGAGCGCCAGCTTGTGGCTACGGACCACCGTGGCGGCGGCATCCAGCCGGATCGGTGCCAGATTCGGGTCGAACAGCACCGGCACTCGTTCGACGATGGTGCCCAGCCGGGACGCCAAGTCCGCGTACTCGTCGAGCGCGCCGGGCTCGTCCCGTAACCGGCACACAACGCGGTAGAGGTCCAGCAGGCTGGTGATCCGGTGCTCGGCGATCCCTTTGGGCGAGAGCAGATTACTGATCACCGCGCCCGTCCCGGATGTGGGCGACAGATCGAGCAGCGGCAGAACGGAATCCAGTGCCCGCTCCCCGGCGACCCGCGGATCGAACAGGCGCAGCGGATCCAGCGAGACCGACGGGTTCGCCAAATCGATGACCACGGCATCGTCGATGGCGGAGGCGAAATGCTCCCACTCGCCCACCTGGCTTCGGTCGATCGCCAGGAACTGACCGCCCATATCGTGGACGAGCACGGCCATGAGTTTCAGGAAATACGATTTACCCGAGCCGAGTTCGCCCGTGACCGCGAAGGAAGCGGAAAGGTCGTGCAGGGCGGCCTCCATGATCCCGAAATGGATGGGCTCGAAATGCCCGGACAGCAGGTTGAGTCCGATCACCGGACCGCTGTCGTCACCGATCTGGCTGGTCGTGAACGGAACGAAACCGGCCCACATATCGGAGGGCACGATATGGGCGAAATCGTCGAACGCCCGCCGCGGCGGGCTCCCGGGAACCAGCATCGACCACAGATCGACCTGTGCACCGACCGGGGTAGCCATCTCCACCTGGAAACGCTTGTAGCGGCGGCGCAGAGTATTCACCGCGTCCATGGTTTCGTCCCGGGAGGGTCCGCCCACCGCGATCACGGTGGTGAAGGACACCTCCGATTCCCCGCCGTTGACCTCGAAATGCTGGTTGTATTCGCCCAGCATCTGCGCCTTGGACATGAGGGTGTTCTGCGCGAACGATATCTCCTGGTCGCGCTGGTCCATCTGTTCGCCTAGGCGGCGCAGATTCACCTCGTTGCTCTTGAGCACCTGATCGGCGGGTTTGGTGGAGATCCGCATTCCCCAGTCGACGGTGACGGCGCCGCCGAGACCGTCGATCACGTTCAAGAACTCGCTACCACCCGGAAAGACCATTCCCGAATAGGGGAACGACCGTGGCGTCAGCATCGCCTGGTACGACGGGCGGTAACCGGTATCGGGTTGCACCACTTTGATCACCGGAACGAACGAAGGGCGCAGCCGACGCTGGGAATCGGCCCGGGCGCCTTCGTCCAGCGCCGCGGATTTGAAAACGGCCGCGGTCGCATCGTCGAGTGCACCGGCCCGCGTCGGCGCCACCGGATCACCGACCGCACCGCGCGCCAGATAGTGCTCCCACAGCCACTGGAACATCGCGGCGGGGACCGGCACCGGATCGAAATCCCCGCCGATCCGGGACAGGATCTCGCCGGCTTCCTCCTCGTAGGCGTCCAGTTCGGCCCGCGAGATGGCGGTCGCATCGATGGTCGTCGTACTACCCCGCCACATCCGGGAAAGCGCGGAGATCCCCCCGGTGTTCGCGGTGCCCACCGGGATGGAGAGCAGATAGATCCGGGTCTGCGGGGCGATGGCGCGGACCCGTTCGTAGGAGGCGAACACCTCGTCGGCGTAGTCGGCGCATTCGTCCAGATCCACGCCCTCGACCATTTTGCTCAATACGTCGAGAGTGTTCTGCCGCGCCTGGATCCCGAGCAGCAACGACCCGTTGGGCAGGTTGTTGATCAGAGCGTGATGGGCGAGTTTGACATCGAACTTGTCGCCGGCCTTGCGTAACCCGTATCCGAGCGGCGTGATGAAGTAGGTGGCCGTGACCAGGCCGGCATGGGTGAACTGCAGATGTCCGCGGATCGCGGCGGTGGGTTGTAGATCCCGGTTGAAACCCATCAGCGTCCCTCTCCGCTCGCCGACCGCCCCCCGTTGTTGCTGATCATCGACCGCCAGCTGGATACCGGTCCGGGTGCGTCCACCACCTCCACGGGGCGCACGCGCCTGGTTGTGTTGATCAGGTCGAGCAGTTGCCCACCTCTGGCGGATACCTGCCGGCTACGGCTTTTCCGGGAAATCCCCGGCGGGGGTTCGTGCGGCAGGATCGCCACCACGGTCTCCTCGACGAACATGGTGATCCGGGCCGATTCGGGCGTCACCGGCATCCCCGAGGCGAGTACCGGTTTGGGGTAGAAGATCAGTCGGGCGAACCAGATGACCCGCGAGAACAACCGCACGCCCGTATACGGCACGAGACCGAGTGCGAAACCGAGTACGGCCGTGACCGCCAGCCCGGCCAGGAAGGTGATCGCCGGATTCGCCGGCAAGGTCATCGCACCGGCGCCCGTGATGATCAGCCCGATGGCGACACCCGCCACTTGGGGCAGGGTATAAGGACCGAACGGCAGCTTCTGCCCGTTTTGGGCCTTGCCGATCATGGTGGGGACGCGTTTGACCGGCGTGAAAACCTTGATCACCTGCGTGGTCACCGATATCCGCCCCCGACGGGGTGGTCCGGAACGATCATGTTGGCGTCGGCGCGGGCGAAGTTCACCAGCGTCGGCAGCATCCAGAACAGTACGGCGGCCAGAATCGCCGAGCCCGCGACGCCGAGGATTTTGGCCGGGGACAGTTTGGATTTCGCGGCCTCGGAGATCAGCACGGCCATCGAGACGATGGTGATGAGGATCAGGCCGGCCCAGCGTACGAAAACCAGGATGCCGTAGAGGATATTGCTGAGATTGCTCATGGTTGCCGCCTCGTATCAGTTCTGGGTCGCCGGGGGGATCTCCGCGGTGGTGGTCGGGGCTCCCGTTGTGCCGCCGGTGGCCGGGCCGGTGTTCTCCTCCGGTGGTACGACGAGGGTCAACGGCTCCTTCAGCGCCGGCAGTGTCTCGATGGCCCGCACCTGCCACTGGCCCTCACCGCGGACCATGGTGAGCGGGTAGGCCAGCGCGGGCGCGGTCCCGGACGCGCCTTTCGGGGTGACCGTAGCCAATACCTGTGCACTGGAACCCGCGGTGCCGCATGCGGAATCCTCGGCGGTGACGGTCACTGTGGCGAGCTCGGTGAACGGCGCCGGGCGCAGTGCCGAAATTCCGGAATCGACGGTGACATATCGCGCCACATCGCCCGCGCCGGTGAGATAGGCACTCAGGAAACCGGTGGCGACCTGCGCGAATGCCGTCTCTTCACCACACGGTGCCGAATACGCCTGCGCCAGATCCGATCCCACCGCGGGCGGTTCCACCGCGGTGGGCAGGGTGAGTGCGCGCAAACTGCCCTCGGACACCGAGACCGGAACCCGGTAGTAATGCCGGGCGGTGCCCGAGGCGGCCCGGCCCAGCTGTACCGATACCGTGACCGACCACACCTCGACCGTACCGGCATCGAGGGTGCGGGACACGTAGACCACCAGCGGCGCACTGACCTGCGCACCTGTTTTCGGTAGCGAGATCCGCTGTGTTCCGTCGACATAGCGGGCCAGCGCATCCTGATCGCTCGCGTCGGCACTCAGGTAGGCGACGACGAAATCCTGGGCGAACGACGCGGCCAAACTCGCGTGCCCCGTAACCCGGACCATCTCTTCGTCTCCCGGTGGGGCGGGATCGGGGGCGAAGAAACTGTAGACAGCATGGCCACCGCCGAGAACTGCGAGCACTGCCAAGACGACGACAACGATATTGTCGCGACGGCGCCGTGCGGCCATCTGGCGAAGCAGTGCCTCGCCCGAATCCGTGCGTCCAGCCGCCCCAGTCCTCACTCTCGGAATGGTAGAGAGCGGCCTGTCTGCCGACAGAAAGAATCTTCCCAGGCATGGGGACTCGGACGCCGTCCGGATCAGGACACCGAACTGTGCCGTAACAGTCCGGCCAGCCGGAACCGGAGCTGATCGTCGTAACCGATCGGGCTCTGCGGGGTGCCCGCAACCGTCGGGTCCGGTTCGACCATGGGGATATCGTCGGCCACCCGCACGAGTTGGGCAATGGCCAACTCCCGGTTGGAGAAGCCCGGGTACGGGTAGAGCAGCAGAGAGGTCGGGGTGTAGCCGCCGCTGTAGTTCAACGTTCGTACCGTGACGCCGGCACTGTCCCCGCCGCGGACCCGGGAACCGAGCTCTACCAGCCGGACGCGATCGTCGGGGTGGAAGACATCGACCGGGCGGAAGAGATAGTCCCAGCGTATCCATGGCGCCGGATCGGTGAGCCAATGGGAGATACTGGTATATCCCAGTTGCACGACCGCGAGATGGTTGCCTGCGCGGCGGTGCGCCTCCCGCAGGCCGACACTTTCCAGAGTCGGCCAGATGGCCGGAATGGACTCGGAGGTGATGTCCTCGATAAGCCACCAGGCACCACGGGTGTGCTCGTCGTTGCGGGCCCGCATAGAGATCCGCCAGCGAGTCGCCCGTCCGGCGGTGCGCAGCACCGTGACCTCGAATTGCATCTTGCCGCCGGCCTCGGGACCGTACAGGAGGTCGAGGACTTCGGCGTGCCGGTCGAATGCTGTTACCCGATGGAAGAATTCGGCGATCGACATACGCGGTACATATTCTTCGGGCGCGATACCCGACAGCGCGGTGATTCCGCTCGGCTGCGCGAGGGTCTGATTGTTCAGATCCCAGATCGCACCCACCGCCGCGGGTAACGGCGGGACCGGGCCCGCCACGGGCCCGGCCCACCAACGGACCGCATGCACTTCCCCGGCGGGCCCGAATACCGGGCGGACCAGCAGCCGGTGCGGCCCGGATCGGGTCGTGAATGTGCGATCCAGGTCGATGGCGCCCTCGATGGCGGTGCGCAAAGCTTCGGTGATGTCGCGGGTGGTCAATCCGTCGTAGAGAGCCGGGGTCCGTGCGAGCTGTCGCTGCAGGACGCGGCGCCAGTCGGCGAAGTCCCGTGCGGTATCCCCGACCGACGCGACGGAGAACCCTTCCGGCGCCAAAGTTTCGACCGTCACCCAGGGGATCACTGCGCCCTCTCATCGCGTACGTCCAACCGTTTCGCGGCGTATGTCGCTATCTGGACAACGTCCGCAGAAGATAATGTACCGTTGCACAGCGGCACACTCAACAGTGAACTCGCCGGCGATATGCCACCCGGCACAGATATCCGGTCCTGGGTATGGACCGCCGAGAACGGACCGCGGCCAGTTTGCCACGAACGCAACCGGCGCAAGCGTCAACGCCGGGCAATCGCCCGAGCATTCCCGCGTGCCGGGAATAACACGCCGAAAGGCGGAAACGATCGGGCCGGAGTCCGATCAGAATGATCCGCGCGCTGCGTGGATCACGCGTTCTGCGAGGTCAGCGCGATAACTCCGGCGCCCGCCAGCAGACCCAGGTCCGCCAGCTCGGAGGGAACCACCCGCAGGCCGGGCAGAAAGGGCAACCGCGCATGCATCGCGACCGCGCTCTGCAGGGGTTTCCAGAGTGCGGAGCCGGCTGTGGCGATGGGCCCCCCGACGACGACCCGATCGATATCCAGCAGCGCGGCCACCGAGGCGATGGCGCGGCCCACCGCCGTCCCGGCTCGTTCCAGCGCCGCCACGGCTATCCGATCCCCGGCCTGCGCGTCCGCCGCGAGCGCGGCCGCGGAAGTTCCGCCCCAGCCCTGCTGCCGGGCCCACGCCGTCAAAGCCGGCGCCCCCGCAACCGATTCCAGGCAGCCACGCCCCCCGCAAGTACAGGGGTCGTTGTGCCCGGGCACGAGGACATGACCGATCTGCCCCGCGTTTCCCGTCCGGCCGACCACCACGAAACCACCGACCATCACCCCCCCGAACACCGTCTCCGACAGGTGAATCGACAGCGAATCCATAACCTCACGGGTCGCACCGAAATGCCGCTCGGCCAGCGACAGACACACACCGTCCAGCGCCATCGCGACGGACGCGGCGGGAAACAGCTTCTGGATCGACTCGACCAGCGGGAAGCCGGCCTGCCATTCCTGGATCTGCGCGGGTGCCACCACCCCGGAGGCCATATCGATCGGCCCGCCCGAAGCGATCCCCACTGCGGCGATCTCCCGCCCCGCGGCGATCTTCAGCAAGAGCGCGCGCACCTTGTCCCAGGCACCCTGGCGCGGAACCGGTATCTGCTCGACCTGTTCGGGGCCCACATCGTCGGCGATCTCGATCGCAGCGAGCCGGGTCGTGCCGATCTCCAACGCCACGATTGTCATCTACGCACCACCAGAACTAGTTCCGCGCTTGCCCCCGCAGCATAGTCAGACAGCAGCGGTTTCGGTCGGGCGGAGCGGGCGGCCCAGGACGATATGCCGTTTGGGCGCACCGGAGACCACCGCGCCGTGCGTCGGGCGCGGACCGTTGCGGATGATTCGCATCGGTCGTTTGTGATCGATCGGCACGGTGCGATGCCGGTCCAGGTTCTCGATGACATTGCCCGCGTTGTCGTAGGCGATGCCCGCCCAGATCATGGCTCGCGGGCCATCGCCCCGCTCGATGAGGGTCTGCGCCAGGCGCGCACACTGTTCGAACAGAGGGCAGTCATAGCAAGTGCGTACTGCAGAATGCCAGGCGTCCGGGGTGCCGGAATCCAGGTCCCAGCTGTCCGGCACCTCCGCACACGGCGGACGTTGCGTCGACTTGACCGACGCGGAAGAAGCTTTGGAAGGAACCCGCGCCTGGTTCGTTGCGCGAGGTAGGACAACACTCAACGACCGTACTCGTACTGTGCTCATCACCGTCTCCGGAACTGCCGAGGGCACGCCGGGGGAACCGATACGTGTCCCGTTGGTCGGGCGGATCGTCAGGGCTGCTCAACAGTCCCCGGAAACCAGCTGCTGTCAGCTGTATCACGACGGTAGAGCACCGACCGGCGCAGAAGCAAGGCCTCGTACCGTTAAGTAACGGGACGTTGATCTTCTTTTCACATCTTCTAGCCGTCGTCCATTGGTTCGTTTGGTTATGGACCGTTTATCTACGGGCCTAAATATGGTTTCCTATAGGTATGCCTGCCGAATCCGAGTACACGATCGACGAGCTGGCGCGGGCCGCCGAGACCACCGTGCGCAGTGTCCGCGTGTACCACGAGCGCGGGCTGCTGCCCTCGCCCGAGGTCCGCGGCCGGATCGGCTACTACGGCTCCGACCACCTCAACCGGCTGCAGACCATCAGCCGGTTGCTGGGACGCGGGATGAAACTCAACGGCATCCGCGAATTGCTGGCCGCCTGGGATCGCGGCGACGGACTGGCCGACGTGCTGGGCGTCACCGATAATTCCGCCGAACCGCCCGGGCGGTCCGAACCCGCCGGCCCGCCGCCGTCCGAAGCGGACGAAC
Organism: Nocardia carnea; assembly: GCF_029869215.1. Lineage (GTDB taxonomy): Bacteria > Actinomycetota > Actinomycetes > Mycobacteriales > Mycobacteriaceae > Nocardia > Nocardia carnea_B. The sequence goes on along the minus strand of NZ_JARWPM010000135.1, from coordinate 15,949 downwards.
CGGTCCACGAACTGCCCGAATACGTGCAGCAGGCGCTGGCGGCCAGCGACGATCCGTTCGACGTCTACCGGGTCACCAACCCCCGCTGCAGCGATCTGGCCACCCGGCTCACCGATGCCGGCCTGCCCGCGGCCGCGACCTTTCATCTGGTCGAACGTATGCGCGCGGAGTGCGACCGGATCGCCGATCGCTACGCCGCCGAGATCTTCTACGTCCTGGCCGGCCGATCCTATGAACAGTCGGAACGAAACCCCAAGGACCGCACCAAACTGGAAACCGATCTGGCCATCGCGCGGCTGATCGTCACCCGCGCCGCCTCGGAACTGATCGACCAGGCATTCGGCCGCCGGGCCGAACTTCCCACCCCCGATCCGCAGCCCGCGCGCCCGACCACCGCACGGCAGCGCCCGGCGCCGTCCGTCCAGCAGCGGTCCGGGACCACGGCGCAACAGCGCCCGGCACCCCAGGTCTCGCAGCGGCAGGCACCCAACGGCAAGCAGCCATCCCGCTCACGTAGTTGAGAAGGCCGGCTTCGCGCCGGCTGTATCGGTACGAACTGTCGGGGTGACAGGATTTGAACCTGCGACCACCCGCTCCCAAAGCGGGTGCGCTACCAAGCTGCGCCACACCCCGTATCCCCCAGGTGGGGGCGGTAACCGGTCGGAGCGGGTGACGGGAATCGAACCCGCACCATCAGCTTGGAAGGCTGAGGTTCTACCATTGAACTACACCCGCGTGCATACGGCACTCATGGGATCGCCACAATGCCGTGTGCATAGCGCACTGTACCGAATACCACTTTCCTTACGCCAATCAGCCCCGCCCTCGCGCCGGTGAGTCGCCGATGGGCCGGCTCACGCGCCCCGGTGACGGCCGGGCAGCAGGGCTCGCGAGCGCCTGCACCGGACCCGGAAAAAAAATCCGCGAAAGTGTGTAACACCGGCGAATCCCCTGCGATACGCCAGAGATTGCTGTTGTTCCGGGGTTGAAGAACCTGTTCTAGAACGCAGGTCTGCAGACCCCACCATCTTGCTACGATCTTCTTGCCGGACGGGGTATCTGGAAAGGGGGCGGTGGCGTGCACCCGACAAGGTGGACCATCCGCACAGCAGTACGACAGAACCGGGTCAACCCGGTACCGAAGCCGCAGGTCCGCGGCGCGATTACCTCCGCCGCCGGTGATCGCGATGACAGCTGAGAACCGGCCGCCCATCCGTTCCACCGCCCGCGAATGGGCCCGCGCCGCCGGCGCCCAGCCCGATGCCGATATCACCGCGGCCGAGATCGAACCGGTGCTCGTCGAAATACTCGAGCAACTCCTCGAGCTGACCGTGTCCGACCCCTTCCCGATCCGGGCGGCCCGCCGGCTCGGCGCCCGGCTGTGCGCGGAGCCGCTGCACAAAGTCCGGATGCTCGCGCTCGTGACCCGGACACTGCTGGGGTTCCCGGCCGGTCCGCGCGGATCCCTGGAGGCGACCCAGTGGCCGCTGGTCGCCAGCCAGGCCATCGACAGTTATGCCCACGCACTCCAGGAACTGGCGCTGGCACAACAGAAGAAGAATTTCTCCGACGAGGCGACCGCGCGGGTCCGCGAATTCGCCGCGCTGCAACAGCGGCTGGAATACGAAGCCACCCACGACGCACTGACCGGCTTGGCCAACCGCACCCTGCTGCGCCGGCGGGTCCGCAAGATGGCCGAACATCCGGAGCGCGGGATCGGCCTGCTGGTCGTGGATCTCGACCGGTTCAAGCAGATCAACGACAACTACGGGCACGCGGTGGGCGACGAGGTACTGGTCGAATTGGCGCAGCGCCTCCGGGAAGTGGCGCCGCCGGGGGCGGTGGTATGCCGCTACGGCGGCGACGAGTTCGTACTCGCCGCCGGTATGGCGGAGAACCGGGTCGGCGAACTGGCCGCCGATATCGTTCTCGCGCTCAATGACTCGGTGTGGTCGTCGGCCGGGCGAGTGCCGGTTTCGGCCAGTGTCGGCACCACGTATGCGCCGCCGGCGGATCGCAGCGAACTCGCCGAACTGCTCCGGCGCGCCGATCGGGCGATGTACTCGGCGAAAACCGCGGGCGGGCGCCGGTATGTCGGCGCCGAAGCCGGCGGTGCCGCCGTCGCGGGCTGAACGATCGCACCGGTCCGGTCCGGTCGATCCCAGGCCGGCGAGCGATATGGCGACCGAGCCGCCCGGGACGGATGGGGGCCGAGCCATCAGGGTGGCCGGACGATCACCGCAACCGGGCGGACCGAGGCGACCCGGCGACCACCCAGGCCGGGCACACCCGGGCGGCCGGGCGATCACCACGCCCAGGCGGCCCGGCCCGCCAACCACCCACACCATGCGAACCCCGGAGGTCCGGCGACCACCACGTCCAGGCGGGCCTGGGTGGTCGGGCGATCACTGCGGCTGGCAGTGATCGCACCAGAACAGGTTGCGGCCTTCCAGCACGCTGTGCCGTACCGGTGCGGCGCAGCAGCGGCACGCCTCACCTGCCCGGCGGTAGACATAGGTGCGGGGACGATCGGCAGCGTAGGACGGTGCACCGTGATCGTGCTCCGGTCGCACCACGTGCATCTTCCCGCGGCGCACGCCGACCTTCATCAACTCGACCAGATCGGTCCACAGCGCCGACCACTCCGCCGCGGTGATCCGGTTACCCGGCCGCGCCGGTGAGATACCGTGCCGGAACAGCACTTCCGCGCGGTACACATTGCCGACCCCGGCGATCACGCTCTGATCCATCAGCAGCGAGCCGATACCGCGCCGGGAGCGCCGGATCTTCTCCCATGCCCGGTCCGGGTCGGCGTCGGGGCGCAAGGGGTCGGGGCCGAGCCGGGCGACGAGCGCCGCCACCTCGGGCGGTGTCAGGACCGCACAGGCGGCCGGGCCGCGCAGATCGGTACCGAACCCGGACCCGTCACGTCCCGGCCCCCATATCCGCATCCGCACCTGCCCCACCGGTTCCGGCATCGGCAACGCGGATTCGGTGAATGTCCCGTACAGGCCGAGGTGCACATGCACGAACAGGTCGCCCTCGTACTCGTGCACCAGATGTTTACCCCAAGCCTGCGACCGCACCAAGATACGGCCGTCCACCAGTGCGGCGCCCGCGGCGAATTTGCCCTGCGGGCTCGACACCCGCACCACCGCGCCGGCCAATCGACGCTCATGCCTCCGGGCGAGCCGGTGCAGCGTATGTCCCTCCGGCACTCGCGTCAGTGCGCGGGCAGCGCGGGCGCTTCGCCGGTCTTCTCGTAGGCGGCGAGGATATCGATCCGGCGCTGATGGCGCTCCTCCTCCGACCACGGGGTCGTGATGAAGGCGTCCACGATCGCCAGTGCCTCTTCCTGCGAATGCATCCGGCCGCCGATACCGATCAGCTGAGCGTTGTTGTGTTCCCGCGCCAGCCGGGCGGTTTCGACGCTCCAGGCGAGCGCACACCGCGCACCCGGCACCTTGTTGGCGGCGATCTGCTCGCCGTTTCCGCTCCCGCCGAAAACCAGGCCGAGGCTGCCCGGATCGGCAACGGTGCGGCGGGCCGCCTCGATGCAGAAGGCGGGGTAATCGTCCAGAGCGTCGTAGACGAGGGCGCCGCAATCGACGACCTCGTGACCCGCCTTCTCCAAATGGTCCTTGACGGCGTTCTTCAATTCGAAACCAGCGTGATCGGCACCCAGGTATACGCGCATGCCGCGATTGTGTCAGGCGCGGGAACGGCCGGTGACGGCGGGCGTAGGGCCACCGCATGTGGCCGTGCGCGGCATCCGCACACCCGGAGCAAATGCGGAGGTCCGCTTAGAGTCGGGGTATGCAGCCGCACGACCCTCAGCAACCGTCCGGACCCGGCCCCGGGTGGGCCGGGAACCCGCCGGAGCCCGGGCCCTACCCGTGGCTCACCGACCGTCCCGCCGTTCCGGCCGCCCTACCGGGCGGCTTTCCCCCACCAGCGGGGCCGGCGCACGAACCGCGCGGGCTCTCGCCGTTCGGGATGCCCGCACGGCACAGCTGGGAGATCCCGCTACTGGTCGTGGTGGTGCTGGTGACCGCGGTCGGCTACCTGCTGGCCTTCCTGCTGCTCGTACTCGGTTCGACCAACCAGTACGTCCTCATCCTCGTGGCGGCGCCGCTGCTGCTCTGGATCGGCCGCGGTATCAACTATTCGCGGCAACGGGTCAACGGGGTGAAGATGTCACCGACCCAGTTCCCCGAGGGGTACCGGATGGTCCAGGAGGCCGCTGCCCGGTTCGGGATGGCCTCGGCACCCGACGCCTATGTGGTGCTCGGCAACGGCCGGATCAATGCCTTCGCCTCCGGTCACGGTTTCCGCCGGTACGTGGTGGTCTACAGCGACCTGTTCGAGGTCAGCGGGGAGGCCCGGGAACCCGATGCGCTGGCGTTCATCATCGGTCACGAGGTCGGGCATATCGCGGCCGGGCACACCTCCTATTGGCGGATGCTGGGTATGTTCCTGGTCCCGGTATTGCCGGTGCTGGGAAATTCGCTGATCCGCGCGCAGGAGTACACCGCCGACAACCACGGTTATTGCCATCGCCCACAGGGCGCGGCGGCCGCGATGGGCACACTGGCGGCGGGCAAGTACCTGAACACCGTGGTGGGTTTCGACGAGATGGCCGATCGCGCGGCGCAGGAACGCGGCTTCTTCGTCTGGATCGTCAACGCCGTGTCGACGCATCCGGTGCTCACCTGGCGGATGTGGGCGCTGCGTGATCGCAGCCGGCACGGCCCGCTGTTCTGGCGGCCCAGCCCGGGTCCGCGACCGCTCACCCCGCCGCCGGGAACCCCCGGCGGTGGCACGGTGACCATGTCGAAAACCCCGCGCTGACGGCGTAGTGACCGATTCCGCGCCGGAATCGGTCACTTCGGCATTCAGTCGAACTGCGGATTCTCGTCGCGCGTGCGCTTGAGCTCGAAGAAGTGCGGGTAGGCGGCGAGGGTCACCACAGCGTCCCAGAGCTTGCCGGCCTCCTCGCCGCGCGGGATCCGGGAGAGCACCGGGCCGAAGAACGCCACACCGTTGACATGGATGGTGGGCGTGCCGACATCCGGCCCGACCTTGTCCATACCCGCGTGGTGGCTGGCCCGCAGCGCCTCGTCGTAGTCGCCGCTGTCCGCCGCCGCGGACAACTGCGCGGGCAAATCCAGTTCGGCCAGCGCGTCGGCGACGATCGCGGCGAAAGTACCCGCGGTATCACCCTCCTTCTCGAACTCGGCCCGCCGGTCGTGGAACCGGCTGCCCAGGGCCGTGTACAGCGGCGACAGGATTTCGTCGCCGTGCTGCTGCTGGGCCGCGATCGCGACCCGTACCGGGCCCCACGCGTACTTCATCAGCTCCTGATATTCGGGCGGCAGATCACGTCCCTCGTTCAGCACCGCCAGGCTCATCACATGGAACCGGGTCTCGATATCGCGCACCTTCGCGACCTCGAGGATCCAGCGCGAAGTGATCCAGCACCACGGGCACAGCGGGTCGAACCAGAATTCGGCAAGGTTCTTCTTCTCGGCCGGTTCGGACACGTCGGATTCCTCTCCCTAGGTTGTCGACGGGCGCGGCGCCGCCTCACACCGAGCAACCCCGGGCGCGGTGTTTTCGTTCCCGATCCACCCGGACCGGATCAGTAGGCTGGCCCGCAGAGGCTCGGATCGTCGCTGGAACACCGCACGACAAGGGAGTGGTATCCATGACATCTGCACAGCATTTCGTGATCGCCGGCGCCGGACTGGCCGGCGCGAAACTGGCACAGGAGTTGCGTGCCAACGATTTCGACGGGCATATCACGCTGATCGGCGCCGAGGAACGGCTGCCCTACGAGCGCCCGCCGCTGTCCAAGGAATACCTGGCCGGTAAGAAAACCCTGGACGAGTTCACCGTGGCCGATGCCGCCTGGTACCGCGACCACAATGTGGAGTTGCTGCTCGGCACCGAGGTCACCGCTATCGACCGGGGTGCGCGGACGGTCGCCCTGCCGGACGGCTCGACTCTGCCCTACGACAAACTCGCCCTGGCCACCGGCGCCGCGTCGCGGTCGCTGCCGGTCCCGGGCGGCGACGCGCCGGGCGTCTACACCCTGCGCACCCTCGAGGAGTCCGATGCGCTGATCGAGTTGTTCGGCACCGCGAAACAACTGCTGGTGATCGGCGCGGGCTGGATCGGTCTCGAGGTCACCGCGGCGGCTCGCGCGGCCGGCGTGGCGGTCACGGTGCTCGAGGCGGCGCCCGCGCCGCTGCTGGGCGCGCTGGGCCCGGAAATGGGCGAGGTTTTCGCCGACCTGCACCGGGAGCACGGGGTCGAGTTCCGGTTCGGTGCCCAGGTCGAGCAGATCACCGTATCCGACGGACGGGCACGCGGGGCTCGCCTGGCGGACGGAACCACGGTGGCAGGGGACGCCGTCCTGGTCGCGGTGGGCGCACGACCCCGGCTCGAACTCGCGGAATCGGCCGGCCTGCTCACCGGCACCGGCGTCCTGGTGGATGCGGGGCTCACCAGCAGCGACCCGAATATCGTCGCGCTCGGTGATATCGCCGAACAACTTCATCCCGTCCTGGAACGCCGGATCCGGGTGGAGCACTGGGCCAACGCCCTGAATCAGCCCGCCGCGGCCGCCCGGACCATGCTCGGCATGGCCGCCGCCTACGACCGCCTCCCCTACTTCTTCACCGACCAGTACGACCTCGGCATGGAGTTCACCGGGTACGCCGCCCCCGGCGACTATGAGCGTGTTGTCGTCCGCGGCGATCTCGCCGGCCGCGAATTCGTCGCGTTCTGGCTGGACGACCGGCACCGGGTCCTGGCCGGGATGAATGTGAACATCTGGGACGTGGGCGACCGCATCAAGAAACTGATCCTGTCGGGTGATCCGGTCGATCCGGACCGGCTGGCCGACACCTCGATCCCGTTCTGAGGGCGAGCCCTGCCGGTCGCACGCTCACCAGGTGCGGCCGGTGATCAATTCGTAGGCTTCGATGTATTTGTCCCGGGTGGCGGCGACGATATCGGCCGGGATCTCCGGGCCGGGGGGTTCCTTGTCCCAGCCGGTCGAGGTAGCCCAATCCCGGACGAACTGTTTGTCGAAGGAGCGCTGCGGGCGGCCGGGTGCCCAGTCCGCGGCCGGCCAGAACCGGGACGAATCGGAGGTCAGCAGCTCGTCGCCGAGCGTGAGAACATCACCGTCCCAGCCGAATTCGACCTTGGTGTCGGCGATGATCACGCCCCGTTCGGCGGCGTGCGCCGCGCCGCGGGTGTACAGGTCGAGGGTGCGGTCGCGCAGTCGCTCGGCGATCTCCCGCCCCTCCTGCTCGACCACCTGATCGAACGTCATGGGCTCGTCGTGGCCGGTATCGGACACCTTCGTGGTCGGCGTGAAGATCGGCTCGGGCAGCCGGTCCCCCTCCTGCAGCCCGGCCGGCAGCTCCACCCCGCACACCGACCCGCTGCGCTGGTATTCCTTCCAGCCCGACCCCACCAGGTACCCGCGGGCCACGCACTCCACCAGCACCATCTTCAAGGGCTTCACCCGTACCGCCCGCCCGGCGAACTCGGCCGGTACATCAGTGGTGGACAGCACGTGGTTGGGGATATCGGCGAAGAACTCGAACCACCAGTTGGACAGTTGCGTCAGCAATGTGCCCTTGTCCGGGATCGGGGTGGGCAGCGAGACGTCGTAGACCGACACCCGGTCCGAGGCGACCAGCAGCAGCGTGTCGCCGTCGGTGTACAGGTCGCGCACCTTTCCGGCGTGCACATGCTTCACGTGGCGGCTCCGATCCTCTGGTCCTCGACTGGAGTGAAGCCGATCGACTTCACTGCAAGCAAACCTTACCGACGTGGCATTGTGGACAACGCCCGTGCCCGTACCTCTGTGCCCTCACACCTGTGTCAACGAAGGAGCCCGATGTCCGCACCGAACCTCACCCGCGAACAGGCGATCGAACGCGCCGGCGTCGTCTCGGTCGAGAACTACCGCATCGACCTCGACCTCACAGACGGGGCGGGGAAACCGGGCGAACAGACGTTCTTCTCGCGCAGTACGGTCACCTTCACCGCGAAACCGGGTTCGCAGACCTTCATCGATATCGTGGCCCGCGGTATCCGTTCGGCGGTACTCAACGGAAAGCCCCTCGATATCGCCGAATACGACGAGTCCACCGGGATCACCCTGCCCGACCTGGCCGAACGCAACGAACTCGTGGTGGAGGCCGACTGCGAGTACTCGCATACCGGCGAGGGCCTGCACCGGTTCGTCGACCCCGCCGACGACGCGGTCTACCTGTACTCCCAGTTCGAGACCGCCGACGCCAAACGGATGTTCGCCTGCTTCGACCAGCCCGATCTCAAGGCCACCTTCGATATCGAGGTCACCGCACCGGCCGACTGGAAGGTCGTCTCCAACGGCGCCGGCAGCTCCGAAGGCGGGCGGCACCGGTTCGCCACCACCCCGCTCATGAGCACCTATCTGGTGGCGCTGATCGCCGGTCCGTACGCCGAATGGACCGATACGTACACCGATGAGCACGGCACCATCCCGCTCGGTATCTACTGCCGCGCCTCGCTTGCCGAATTCATGGACGCCGACCGGCTGTTCACCGAGACCAAACAGGGTTTCGGTTTCTATCACAAGAACTTCGGCGTCCCCTATGCCTTCGGCAAGTACGACCAGTTGTTCGTCCCGGAGTTCAATGCCGGCGCCATGGAGAACGCCGGTGCGGTGACGTTCCTGGAGGACTACGTCTTCCGTTCCAAGGTCACCCGGGCCTCCTACGAGCGGCGCGCGGAAACTGTGCTGCACGAGATGGCGCATATGTGGTTCGGCGATCTGGTCACCATGAAGTGGTGGGACGATCTGTGGCTGAACGAATCGTTCGCGACCTTCGCCTCCGTACTGTGCCAGGCCGAGGCCACCGAATACACCAGCGCCTGGACCACCTTCGCCAACGTCGAGAAATCTTGGGCGTACCGGCAGGACCAGTTGCCCTCCACCCATCCGATCGCCGCCGATATCCCCGATCTGGCCGCGGTCGAGGTCAATTTCGACGGCATCACCTATGCCAAGGGCGCGAGCGTGCTCAAACAGCTGGTCGCCTACGTCGGGCTGGAACCGTTCCTGGCCGGGCTGCGCGCCTACTTCGCCGAGCACGCCTATGGCAACGCCACCTTCGACGACCTGCTGGCGGCCCTGGAGAAGTCCTCCGGCCGGGATCTCTCGGACTGGGGCGCGCAGTGGCTCAAGACCACCGGTCTCAATATTCTGCGGCCCGATTTCGAGGTCGGCGCCGACGGTACCTTCACCTCGTTCGCCGTGATCCAGGAGGGCGCGGCGCCCGGAGCCGGTGAACAGCGCGTACATCGGCTGGCCATCGGCGTCTACGACGATCGAGAGGGCAAGCTCGTCCGCACGAAACGGGTGGAACTCGACCTCGCCGCCGCCGAACGCACCGAGGTCGGCGAACTCGTCGGCGTACCACGCGGCAAATTCGTGCTGATCAACGACGACGACCTCACCTACTGTTCGGTCCGGCTGGACCCCGATTCGCTCGACGTCCTGATCAACCACATCGCCGATATCGCCGAACCCCTGCCACGCACCCTGGCCTGGTCGGCGGCCTGGGAAATGACCCGGCAGGCCGAATTCCGGGCCCGTGATTTCGTGGCCCTGGTACAGCGCGGGATCGGCGCGGAAACCGAGATCGGTGTGGTGCAGCGGCTGCTCATGCAGGCCAATACGGCCCTGCGCAGCTACGCCGACCCGGAATGGGCCGATACCACCGGCTGGCAGGACTACGCGAACCGCCTGCTCGAGCTGGCCCGCGAAGCCGAAGCCGGCTCGGACCACCAGCTGGCGTTCGTCAACGCCCTGACCGGTGCGAAGCTGTCCCCCTGGCATACCGAAGTGCTGCGCGAACTGCTCGACGGCGACCCCGCCGGGGTGGGCCTGCCCGGACTCACCGTCGATACCGACCTGCGCTGGCGGCTGCTCACCGCACTCGCCGCCGCCGGAGAGGTCGACGCGGACAGCGCCGGCACCACCCCGGTCATCGACGCGGAGTTGCGCAACGACGAAACCGCCGCCGGGCGCCGGCAGGCCGCCACCGCCGCCACAGCCCGCCCGATCGCCGAGGTCAAACAATCGGCCTGGGCGACCGTGCTGGAAGACGATTCGGTGCCCAATATCACCGCGCGGTCGATCGTCAACGGCTTCGCCCCCGCCGGGCAAGAAGCTTTGCTGCAGCCCTTCGTGGAGCGGTATTTCGCGGAGATCCCCGCGGTATGGGAACGCCGGTCCAGCGAGGTCGCGCAGACGGTGGTGATCGGGCTGTATCCAGCCTGGGATATCAGCGAAGAAGCCGTAGCCCGGGCCGACGAATTCCTCGCCGCCGACCATCCGCCCGCGCTGCGGCGCCTGGTGAGCGAGGGGAAAGCGGGTATCGAGCGCTCGCTGCGCGCCCGCGCCTTCGATATCTCCTGACCGAAACGACGACAGGGGCGTCCACCATCTGGTGGACGCCCCTTTCTCGTCGGTAGCGAGCGCTCCCGGAACGCCGCCCGCGGACGGCGCTGTGTCTATCGGGCATGAGCGAGAGCCCTGCGTGGTTACGCTGCGCGGCCGCCCTCGGGCCTGGCTCGCTCCTGCCCGGTCAGCGGCCGATGGCCGCCGCCATCACCCGGATCGCCGAGACCAGCCCGTCGATCAGTTCACCCTGCCGCAGCGAACTCAGCGCGGCGGTAACCCCGAGCTGGCACACCCGGTCGTTGGCGCGATCGGCCCCCTCGCGGCCGGAGCGCACCTCGACGGCATGATCGTTCGGGGAGACGGCGATGAGCACCGAACGCGCCGCCTCCGGAGTGGTGGGGAACAGGGCGTCCACCGCGGCACCGGCGTCGGGGCCGAGGTCGCCGATGAAGACGTTGAACCGCACCTTGGTGGCGCGGGTGGCCTCGGTGAGCACATTGTCCATGGCCAGCCGCTCGTTGTTGTCGAACGGGGCCTCCTTGAACACGTCACCGGCCTCGTGCACCCCGGAAACCCGGCCGCTGCTGGTGATCGCGTATCCGTGCGGCAGTTCGGACTCGACCACCGCGGGCCATTTAGTACTTGCCACTTGCCCGGCCTCCGATCAGCGCTTCCTTGGGGGATTCGAGGGCGTCGAACGCCACATGCGAACCATGCGGCGACTCACCGGCATCGTAGGAATGACCGTGCCCGGTGACCTCGTCGGTAGCACTCCACAGCACCGGCGCGGAGGTCCACTTCTTGCTCATATCGAAGTGAACCGGCTTCTCACCGGGCAGCGGCTTACCGAGATACGACAAACCAGCGATTATGAGGTAGATCCCCAGCGGGATACCGGCGAAAACCGCCACTGTCTCGAGAATGCTCACGCCAATAAAGGTAGACGATCCTCTGTAGTAGATGGTGCACCGGTGTTGTGTTCGTGCCTCACCAGGTGGCGTTCATCAGGGAGTTCGCGGCCATTTCCAGGTAGTCCAGCAGCTGGCGGCGGTGGGCGTCGTCGAGGACTTCCGGTTCGATCTCGGCGACCGCGATCCGCATACAGCGCAGCCAGGCGTCGCGCTGGACGGGGCCGATCTCGAAGGGCATATGGCGCATGCGCAGCCGGGGATGGCCGCGTTCGTCGGAGTAGGTGCGGGGGCCGCCCCAGTACTGCTCCAGGAACATCCGCAACCGGCGTTCGGCGGGGCCCAGATCCTGTTCGGGGTACATCGGCCGCAGCACCTCGTCGGCGGCGACCTCGCGGTAGAACGTGGCCACCAGCCGGTGGAAGGTCTCCTCCCCACCGACAGCGTCGTAGAAGGAGATCGTGGCCTGTTCGCCGGCCGGATCGCCGGCAGCCGGAATACCCGAATTCATGAACCCTCTCGTTTCGCTGGATGCGCCGTCCATTGTGCCCGCCGCGCCGTGGGTTCGCAGATCCGGTGATCCGTATCCCGGCGCCGGCAGTGTCGTGGCCGGCCGTAGACGGCGGATATGACCGGAAGGCCCACCGAGGCGTTGACCTCGGGCGTCGCTTCAGCGACAGTTAACCAGCCATTGTGCAAAATAACCGTGCACTGCGGGGCTTTCCATGGTCAACTGGGTCTTGTCTCCCGGCGAGATACCACATGATCTTGAAACGCAGAATTTGGGGTCGACATGAAGCAACGGACCGGCGCCCGATCACCGGAGGCGATACGCCACCGACAACTGAAGCCCGCCGACGTCCACGCTCGTGGGTCGGGGGCTCCTCCGCTGCAATTGTTGTCCGATCATGCGGTCACTCGGCACAACTCCGAGACCGCCACCGATACCGATTCTGTTCATTCCCGCGGCGAATCCGCCGCCAAGCTCCACCCCCCGCAGTCGATCAGCTGGCTGAAACGCCGCGTCCTGCTGCTCAACGCCACCTACGAGCCGCTCACCGCGCTCACCGCACGCCGCGCGATCGTCCTGCTGGTCTGCGATAAGGCCGACGCGGTCCACCACGATCCCACCGGCCCGGTCCTGCATTCCGCCGGCGCCACCGTCAGCATTCCCTCGGTCATCCGCCTACGTACCTACGTGCGTGTCCCCTACCGCGCCCGGGTCCCGATGACCCGCGCCGCCCTCATGCAACGCGACCGCTACCGCTGCGGCTACTGCGGCGGCAAGGCCGAAACCATCGATCACGTGATCCCCCGCAGCCGCGGCGGCGAACACAGCTGGGAAAACTGCGTCGCGAGCTGCGCCCCCTGTAACCACCGCAAAGCCGACAAACTGCTCAGCGAACTCGGCTGGACCCTGCGCGCCCCCCTGATCTCCCCGAAAGGCCCGCACTGGCGCCTGCTGTCCACGGTCAACGAACTCGACCCGGCCTGGTTGCAGTACCTCGGCGAGGGCGCTGCGTAGCCGGCGCGGCGGTCCTATCGAGGCGTCAGCGAGAGGCTGCCCGCGCGGCGCCTGGCCACGGAACCGTAGCGGGCGTCGAGGCGCAGCCAGGTCCGGCTCGCGCGTACCCGGACCAGTTCGCCGGGCGGGATCCGGTTCGGTTCGGCTCGGTCGCCGGAATGCGGGATGAAGTCCATGGAGGTGAGGGCGAACACCACCCGCATCGGGATCTGTACCCGGTCGTGCTCGGCCGATACGGTGATCACCGTCTGGTCGAGCAGCGAGGCCGGTGGACCATGGCCGGAGCCGTGCTCCTTCGCCAGATCGGCACCGCGTTCGGCCAGCTCGACCAGCGTCCGGGCGGGTAAATCGTCGATATGCCCGAACCCGGTGGCGGGGGGCAGGGCGCCGCGCCACGCGGAATCCATGGAGTAACCGAGGTCGATCGGGCCCGGTGAGCTCAGGGCGGCCAGGATCGTTTCGGCGCCCACTGTCACATCGTCGGCCACGAGTTCCGCGCCGATCGTGCGGGTGGCCAGCGCCTCGAACCCGGTGGCGACCCAGGCGGCCACCAGCCCTTGCCCGCGCCGCCGCAACCGCACCACTGTCGCCGGGTCGAGCCGCTGGGCGCGGGTGAGGAAGGTCGCCAGGTTCTCGCGCTCCGCCGGATCCGGCACGGAGAGGGTGCGCTGATCGGATATCACGAATTCACGAACCCCGTACTCGGGTGAAGCTGTCGCCTGTCCACTTTCGGACCCGGCCTGCTCAGGCGGGCATCCACTGGGCGAGATACTCCCTTTCCGGTCCGGTGAGCCTGCGCAGGCGCTGGGTTTCGATATCGAAGGCGGCCAGCTGGGTAGTGGCGGTGACCGCCGCCGGCGAGCCGGGGGCGGCCCCGGCGGCGCGTACCTCGTAGGCGACGGTGAAATCGACGGCCCGCAACTGCTCGATCCACATGGCGATATCGAGCGGAGTGTCTTCGTGCCGCAACTGACCGCGATATTTGACGTGTAGATCCGCCAGGACGCAGCCGTTGCGCAGCGCCACGGTGGGCCGGTCGTCTTCGAACAGCCACGGGATCCGGGCTTCTTCCAGCAGCGTCACCATGCGGGCATGGTTGACGTGCTGGAATACATCCATATCGGACCAGCGCACATGCACGGCGGTGTGAAAGCGGGGCGCCGGGGCGGCCGCCGCCTCGACATCCGCCACATCGCCCGGAATTGCCTTTGTCACCGTGGTACCTCCGATTGGGCGCCCACCCCGCTCACCATGCTGCGCACCTGCCGCGCCGCAACCGACAGGGTGGCGAGATCGTGGGTTCCGGATTCGAACAGCTCCGCCAATGCCGCACGGGCGCGACCGAGCCGGGACTGGTTCTTGGACTCCCAGTATGCAATCTTCTCGTCCGCGCTCTCCTCCGGGTCGCCGCCGGAGAGCACGTCCAGGGTGAGCGAACGCAAGGAACTGTACATATCGTCGCGCAGGGCGAGCCGGGCCAGCGCGTGCCAGCGATCGCCGCGTTCCAGATGACTCACCGCCTCGAGCAGCCAGTCGATCTTGAGATGTTCGTTCAGCGCGTAGTACAGCGCACCCACCTCGTCACCGGACCGGTCGGTGATATCGGCGATATCCACGATATCGAGCAGCGGGAACAGATGGAGCAACCCGAAGACCTCGGTGGCCAGGTCGAGCGGCGCGCCGTGGGCGACCAGATCGGCAGCGTGATCGGTCAGTGTGGTGACGTGGTGGCCGCGCAACCAGCCCGGCACCTTCGGTGCCAGTTCCCGGATACCCACGCGGTACCGGTTGATCTCCGCACCCACGGCGATGGGCTGGGGGCGGTTGGTGAGCAGCCATCGCGACGCCCGGTCGAGGGTGCGTTTGGTTTCCAGTTCGAGCTGATCGCGTACGCCCACACCGGCATCGGCGGCGCGGATCCGCGCCCAGATGTCGTGCAGCCCGAAGATCTCGGTGACCGCGGCGAATGCCCGCACGGTATCGGTGGCGGTGGCGCCGATCTCCTCCTGCAGCCGGAAGGTGTAGGTGAGACCGCCGTAGTCCACCACCTCGTTGGCGATCATGGTGGTGACGATCTCCCGGCGCAGCCGGTGTTTCTTGATGGCCGCGGCGAACCGCTCCCGTAGCGGGGTCGGGAAGTAGTCGGGCAGCCGCGCGCCGAAATACGCGCTGTCGGGCAGGTCACCGGCCAAGAGATCGGCTTTGAGCGCGAGTTTCACATGGGCCAGCAGATTGGCGAGTTCGGGCGAGGTGAGCCCGGCGCCCTCCTCGAGCCGCCGCTTCAGCACGGTATCGGCCGGCAGCGCCTCGAGGTCGCGGTCCAGGCCCCGGCTGGTTTCCAGCTCCTCGATCAGGCGCCGGTGCACATTGAGCATCCGCGCGGATTCGGCCCGGGAAATCCCCATCAGGTAATTCTGGGAAACGTTGTCCTGCAGCACCAATTGCGCGACTTCGTCGGTCATTTCCGCGAGCAGCGGATTACGGTCGGCAATATCCAGCTCACCCGCGGAGACCACGCCGTCGAGCAGGACTTTGATGTTCACCTCGTGATCGGAGCAATCCACCCCGGCGGAATTGTCCAGCGCGTCGGTATTCATCTTCCCGCCGTTGCGGCAGAACTCGATCCGCCCCAGCGCCGTCACACCGAGATTTCCGCCCTCGCCGATAACCTTCACCCGCAGCCGGTTCGCATCGACCCGAACACCGTCGTTGGATTTGTCGCCGGCATCGGCATTCGTTTCGGCGCTCGCCTTGATATAGGTGCCGATACCGCCGTTCCACAACAAGTCCACCGGTGCCAGCAGAATGGCACGGATCAGTTCCGGCGGCGACAACGAGACCACGTCGTCGGCCAAGCCGAGCGCCGCCCTGGCCTGGGGAGAGATGGGAACCGCTTTCACTGTGCGGTCGTAGACGCCGCCGCCCGCACTGATCAGCGACCGATCGTAATCAGCCCAACTCGACCGCGCCAACCCGAACAACCGCGACCGCTCCCCGAACGACACCCCAGCATCCGGATCCGGATCCAAAAAAATATGACGA
>NZ_JARWPM010000134.1 GCF_029869215.1 Nocardia carnea | reverse complement strand
GGGTGGTGGGGGGGGGGGGGGGGGGGGGTGGGGGGGGGGGCCCCCCCCGGCGGGCGTCGCGGTGACGCGGCGGGAGAACCTGTTCGATCTGCCCCGCCGCCATCCCGGGCTGTGGCTGGCGGTCATGGTGCTGTACCCGGTGCTGAGCGTGTATCCGCAGGAGTTGATCTTCCGGTCGTTCTTGTTCCACCGGTACGCGCCCGCGTTCGGTAACGGGCGGGCGTTGGTGGCGGCCAGTGCCGCCGCGTTCGGGTATGTGCACATCATTTTCGGCAGCTGGATCTCGGTCGTGCTCAGCACCGCGGGCGGTGCGATTTTCGCCCTGCGCTACCAGCGGACGAATTCGTTGTTCGCGGCTTCGGCCGAACATTCGCTGTACGGCATCCTCGTCTTCACCGTCGGCCTGGGCACGTACTTCTACCACGGAGCCGCCGTACCCGGCCCGGCCGCTGTCGCCGGTGGCAGATCGGAGTTCCGGCCGAGGCCGCGCCTGCCGGCGTAGGCGGGTTCACGCATTCGCGGCGCTGTTCGCCACCGGCACTACGATCTACGGGTGCGTGGTCAACAGGAAGAAGCGATCGACTGGCGCAATACCCGTGTCGTCGCCGCCGCGAAGTTGCATCGGGGCGCGGCGCGCAAGAAAGCGGGGCGGTTCCTGGCGGAAGGCGCCAATTCCGTGGGGGCGGCGCTCGATACCGGACGGGTCCGCGAACTCTTCTATTCCGCCGAGGGGGCCGCGCGTGAACATGCGCTGATCGCCGGGGCCGCGGCCGCGGGTGTGCGCACGACGCTGGTCACCGATCGGGCCGCGCAGGCGCTGGGGGAGACGGTCACACCACCCGGCCTGGTCGCGGTCTGCGATCTCGTCGATATCCCGCTCGATCGGATTCTCCCTGCTGCGCCCGGTGCCGCGCCGCCGCGGATACTCGCGGTGCCGGTCGGTATGGCGGACCCGGGGAACGCGGGCACTCTCATCCGGGTGGTCGACGCGGTGGGCGCGGACGCGGTGGTACTGGCCGGGGACAGTGTCGACCCGCACAACGGGAAATGCGTGCGCTCGTGCGCGGGCAGTCTCTTCCATGTCCCGATCGCCCGGGACCGCGACACCCACGCGGTACTCGACCGGATCGAGGCCGCCGGAATCGCCACGGTGGCCACCGCGGCCGACGGTGAACTCGACCTGGACGACGCCGACGAGCTGTTCACCGGGCCCGTCGCCTGGTTGTTCGGTAACGAGGCCCACGGTCTCGACCCTGCGGTCGCGCGCCGGTCCCGGCACCGGCTACGTATCCCGATCCGGGGCCGGGCCGAAAGCCTGAATCTCGCCACCGCCGCCGCGATCTGCCTGTACGCGAATTCCCGGGTGCGGTACGCGGGCCGTTGAACCGGGCTCCGGCCGTCGGCTCGTTCGGCTCCCCGCACGCGGCAGTGCCCGGCGTCGGGGCCGGCGCGACGGGTGGTCACATGCCGTTTCGGTAGAGATCGGTGAGTATCTCTTCGGCCCAGTCGGCGGCGATGGCTTCCGGTCCGGTGACCCGGAGCGCCGCCATCACGGTGAGCAGCATGCCGGTCGAGAGGAAGCGCCGGGTATCGGCGACCGAGGCGCCGGTGAGGTCGCGGATCAGGCGGAAGATGCGGCCGTAGCGGTCGCGGACGACCGGGCCGATATCGGGGTCGCCCGCCGCGGCGAACGCGTGCAGTAGCACCAGCAGGAGATCGCGTTCCGCCAGGAATTGCTCGTAGGCCTCGGAGAGCGCGCCGAGCGGTTCGGCCGGGTCGGCGCCCGCGGCGGCGCCGGTGAACACCTCCTCGATGCGATCGGAGACCTTGCCGACCGCGGCCAGGAAAAGACGTTGTTTGGAGCCGAAGAGGCGGATGACGTACGGCTGGGAGACTCCCGCGCGCCGAGCGATCTCGTCGGTGCGGGTGGCCGCGTACCCGGTTTCGGCGAAGGCGGTGACCGCCGCGTCCAATACCTGGGCGCCGCGTTCCTCGGCGGTCATCCTGGTCCTGCTCGTCTCCGGCATGGTCCTCCTCGTTGTCGCTCGGCTGTTGACATGTTATCAGCCGATGCATAGCGTAGAAGCCGCTAGTTATCAGTCAATTACAACTAAGGACGAACATGACTGAAACGCTGACGTCAACGCGGGGAAAGAGGCTCGAACCGGGCGCGGTGACCGTCATCGAACCGGACCGGCGCCGGCCGTTGGCCGCGGTGCTCGCGGCGGTCGGCATCCCGATGTTCATGGTCACGCTGGACAATCTGGTGGTCACGAACGCACTGCCGGTGATCCGCACCGAACTGGGCGCCTCGCTCAGTGATCTGCAGTGGTTCGTGAACGCCTACACGCTGTCGTTCGCCGCGCTGCTGCTCACCGCCTCCGCGCTCGGCGATCGGCTGGGCCGCCGGCGGATCTTCCTCGGCGGAATCGCGGTGTTCACCCTCGCCTCCGCCGCCTGTGCGCTGGCGACCGATCCGGCGATGCTCATCGCCGCCCGGGTGGTGCAGGGGCTCGGCGGCGCGGCGGTGATGCCGCTGTCGCTGACCCTGCTTTCGGATGCGGTGCCGGAACGGCTGCGCAGCGCGGCCATCGGGATCTGGGGCGGGATCTCCGGTCTGGGGGTCGCGCTGGGGCCGTTACTCGGCGGCGCGGTCGTCGACGGTCTGAGCTGGCAGTGGATCTTCTGGGTGAATGTGCCGATCGGGATTCTGGTGTTGCCGCTGGTGGTCTGGGCCTTGCGGGATGCGCGCGGCGGAGCGGGCCGGCTGGACCCACTCGGCTTGATCCTGGCCTCGGGCGGTGTGGTCGCCATCGTCTGGGGGATCGTGCACGGCGCCGACGACGGGTGGACATCGGGCGGTGTGCTCACCGCGCTGATCGGCGGGGCGGTGCTACTGGCCGCGCTGATCGGCTGGGAACACCGGGCGGCCGCGCCCATGCTGGCGCCGCGCCTGTTCGGGGTGCGGGCGTTCGGTGTCGCGAATATGGTGGCCTTCGCGTTCTCCGTGGGGGTGTTCGGCTCGATCTTCCTGCTCGCCCAGTACTTCCAGGTGGTGCAGGGCTACAGCCCGCTGGAATCCGGTATCCGCACCATGCCGTGGACCATGGCGCCGATGGTGGTGGCACCGCTCGCCGGGCTGGTGATCGACCGGATCGGCGCGCGGATCCTGCTCGTCACCGGTCAGGTGCTGCTCGCTGCGGCGCTCGCCTGGATAGCGGCGGTCACCACGGTCGAGCTGGCCTACGGCTCCTTCGTCGCCCCGCTGCTGCTCGCCGGAATCGGTATGGGCCTCACCTTCGCGCCGCTGGCGACCGTGGTGATGGCCGCCGTACCGGAAGCCGATCGTTCGGTGGCCTCGGGAACCAACAACACGGTGCGTGAGGTCGGCGTGGCCATGGGGATCGCGGTCCTGGCCTCGGTCTTCGCCTCCTACGGTGCCTACACCGACCCGCAGAGCTACGTCGACGGACTGGTGCCCGCGGTATGGGCCGGGTCGGCGATCGTGGCGGCCGGAGCACTGGCCGCGGCCCTGCTGCCCGGCCGCGTGCGTACCGGATAACGCGGTATATCGGGCGATCGGCGGCGCGTGCGGGTACCGAGAACCGGTGCCGGGGCGGCCGCCGATCAGCCTTTGCGGACCGTGACCAGGGCGTCGCCCGAATCGGCGGGAGTGGCACGCGGCGGCGTGCTGCGCGGCCGGCGGCCGGCGGCGGTCGCGTACAGCACGACCAACAGCACGCTGAACCAGACGTACCCGTTGCCGATCACCTGTTCCCACGCCGACCAGTCCAGTTCCCGGCCGTCGTTACCGGGCAGGTCGCTGTGCTCGGCACGGACGAAGACCACGGCCGTGGCCGCCACCGCGGCGTACCAGCCCGCCGCGCGAGGCCACGGCAGGGTGGTGGCGTAGCCCGCCATCGCCAGCAGCGCCGGCGCCACCCACACCCAGTGGTGCGACCAGGAGATGGGCGAGACGAGCAGCGCGACCACCGCGTTGACCGCCAGCGCGATCATCGGTGGTGTCCCGGTCCGCCGGATGGCGACCACGGCCAGCGCGACCAGCGCGGCCGCCGCCAGCAGCCACAAGGCGGTGGCCGGGGTGCCGGTGACCCCGAACCGGGCCAGAACGGCCTGGACGGACTGGTTGGTCTGGAATTCCGACCCGCTCAGCCCGCCGACATTGCCGAAGCCGCCGAACCAGTACCGCACCGATTCGTCGGGCATCACCGCGAAACCGATGACCGTGGCCACCGCCCCGCTCACGGCGGCCGTCACGGCGGCCTTGTAGTCCTTGCGGATCAGGAAGAACAGGACGAACGCGGCGGGGGTCAGTTTGATCGCCGCCGCGATACCGAGGAGCATGCCGCGCGGCCAGCGGGGCGTGCGGGTCAGGCAGTCGGCGGCCACCAGGCCCATCAGGATCAGGTTGACCTGGCCGAAGTCCAGGGTCGACCAGATGGGCTCCAGCAGCAGGGCCAGCGGGGTGGCGGTCGCGCAGACTACGACCGCGAGTTTGCGCTGGTCCTGGCGGGGCCACAGTTGCCGGGCCACCAGGTAGAGCGTGAGGGCCAGCGCGCCCACCGAGACCGCGAGATAGGCGATCACGGCGGTCGCCCACGGCAGCAGCGCGTAGACGCCGAGCGCCAGCGCCGCGAACGGCGGATAGATGAACGGCAGACTGATATCGGCGGCCGTCTCCGGCAGGTGGCCGTAGAGGTCACCGCCGGAACGCCACTGTTCGACCCCGAGCCGGTACACCTCGAGGTCGATGTATTCGCCGCTGATCGCGCGGAACGGTTCGATCGGCCGGGACATCAGTACCCACGTCACGACCACCGCCAGGAGCGGTAACAACCAGATCGCCTGTTGGCGGGCGCGTCCGGCGAGCGTCTCGGTACGGGTCGGGGCGTTCGTCATCGGGAGGGACTTTACCGGTTCGAGGTGTCGCCGCACTCCGGCAGTGAGCGGCGGGGGATATCGGGGTGAACCGGCCGTAGGCCATCGAATACGATTCCACCAGCAGCAATACGGGCGCCGGAGCCTACCGGGGCCCGCTCACAGATGCCTAGGGGAGAGACGAGTAGACCGTGGCCGACGACACCGACGCAGGCATAGCGACCGGCGGGCAGGAATCCGCGCTCACCGAGGAGGCCTTGGCCGCCGCGGCCGCGGCCGCCGAGAAAGCCTTCGCGGCCGCCGCCGACCTGGATGCGCTCGCCACTGCGAAAACCGAGCATATGGGCGCCAAATCGCCGATCGCGCTGGCGCAGCGGTCGCTGGGCGGGCTGCCGAAATCGGAGAAGGCGGACGCCGGTAAACGGGTCAATGTGGCGCGCGGCCGGGTCTCGCGGGCGTTCGAGGAACGGCAGCAGGCACTGATCGCCGAACGGGACGCGGCGGTGCTGGTGGCCGAGGCGATCGATGTCACCCTCCCGGCGAACCGCGGGCCGGTCGGCGCCCGGCATCCGATCACCGTGATCTCCGAGCAGGTGGCCGATGTGTTCGTCGCGATGGGCTGGGAGGTCGCCGAGGGCCCGGAGGTGGAGACCGAGCATTTCAACTTCGATGCGCTGAACTTCCTCCCGGATCACCCCGCGCGCACCATGCAGGACACTTTCCATATCGCGCCGGCCGGCTCGCGGCAGGTGCTGCGCACCCACACCTCGCCGGTGCAGGTGCGCTCGATGCTCGAACGCGAGTTGCCCATCTACGTGGTGTGCCCGGGCCGGACCTTCCGCACCGACGAACTGGACGCCACCCATACCCCGGTGTTCTCCCAGGTCGAGGGCCTGGCCATCGATAAGGGCCTGACCATGGCGCATCTGCGCGGCACGCTCGACGCGTTCGCGCGGGCGCTGTTCGGCCCCGACACCACCACCCGGATCCGGCCCAACTACTTCCCGTTCACCGAGCCCTCCGCCGAGGTCGACGTCTGGTTCCCGGACAAGAAGGGCGGTGCCGGCTGGGTCGAATGGGGTGGCTGCGGGATGGTCAATCCCAAGGTGCTGATCGCCAGCGGTATCGACCCCGACGAGTACAGCGGTTTCGCGTTCGGGATGGGCCTGGAGCGCACGCTGCAGTTCCGCAACGGCATCCCCGATATGCGCGACATCGTCGAGGGTGATGTGCGGTTCACCCTGCCCTTCGGTATCCGGTCCTGATTCTTCCGAGCGAGAGAGCGAACACCCACAGTGCGAGTAGCGCAGTCCTGGCTGACCGAAACGATCCGCCGCACCGTCCCGGACTGGGAGGTCACGCCGGAAGAACTCGACGCCGGATTCGTCCGGGTCGGGCTCGAGGTCGAAGAGGTCGACCGGCTCGAACGCGTGGGCGGTGAGATCGAGCGCCCGCTGGTGGTGGGACGGGTGGCCGAGATCACCGAACTCACCGAGTTCAAAAAACCCATCCGCTTCTGCAAGGTCGATATCGGGGCGGAAGCACTGCAGGAGATCGTCTGCGGGGCGACCAATTTCGCGGTCGGCGATCTGGTGGTCGTGGTGCTGCCCGGCGGTGTGCTGCCGGGCGGCTTCGCCATCTCCTCACGTAAGACCTATGGCCATATCTCCAACGGCATGATCTGTTCGGTCGCCGAACTCGGGATCGGCAAGGACCATTCCGGCATCCTCGTGCTGGAACCCGGCACCGCCGAACCCGGTACCGACGCCAACGAACTGCTCGGCCTCGGCGATACCGTCATCGAACTGAACATCACCCCCGACCGCGGATACTGCTTCTCGGTGCGCGGACTGGCCCGCGAACTCGCCTGCGGATTCGACCTCGAATACGCCGACCCCGCCGTCCGCACCCTGCCCGAGGGCCCCGAGGCGTGGCCGGTGCGGGTGGAAGCGGAATCGCGCTGCACGCGCTTCGGGGTGCGCCGGGTGACCGGTATCGACCCGAAGGCGGTGAGCCCGTGGTGGCTGCAGCGGCGGCTGCTGCTGTCGGGGGTCCGGCCGATCTCGCCCGCGGTCGATGTGACCAACTACGTCATGCTCGAACTGGGCCAACCGCTGCACGCGTTCGACGCCGCGAAACTCAGCGGCGGGCTGGTGGTGCGGCGGGCGCGCACCGGTGAAACTCTGCGCACGCTGGACGACACCGAACGCGAACTCGACGCCGAAGACGTGGTGATCGCCGACAACACCGGCGTGGTCTCACTGGCCGGGGTGATGGGCGGCGCGTCCACCGAGGTGGGCACCGAGACCACCGATGTGGTCCTCGAGGCCGCGACCTGGGATTCGCTGCTCATCTATCGCACCGCGCGCCGGCACAAGCTGGTGTCGGAGGCGAGTAAACGTTACGAGCGGGTGGTGGACCCGGAAGTCAACCTGGCCGCGCTGGACCGCGCCGCGACCCTGCTCGCCGAAATCGCCGGCGGCACGGTGGAGCCCACGCTCACCGATATCCGCATCGAACTCGACCCGGTCGCACCGATCCGGATGGATATCGATCTGCCCGATCGGGTGGCCGGTGTGCACTACGCCCCGGGCACCTCCGCGCGCCGGCTCACCCAGATCGGCTGCCAGGTGGAGGTCGATGTCGACGAGACCAGCGGCCACGGTCAGCTGGTGGTGACCCCGCCGACCTGGCGCCCCGATCTCGCGCAGCCCGCCGATCTGGTGGAAGAAGTACTGCGGCTCGAGGGGCTCGAGCAGATCCCGCTGGTCCTGCCGCAGGCGCCGGCCGGGCGCGGCCTGACCGCGGTACAGCGCCGACGCCGCGCGGTGAGCCGGGCGCTGGCCTTCGCCGGCTGTGTCGAGGTGCCGCCGCCGGTGTTCCTGCCCGCGGGAGTGTTCGACACCTGGGGCCTGGAAGCCGACGATCCGCGCCGTACGACCACCCGGGTGCTCAACCCGCTGGATGTCGAACGCGCCGAACTCGCCACCACCCTGTTGCCGGGGCTGCTGGAGGTCGCGGCCCGCAATATCTCGCGCGGCGCCCGCGATCTCGCGCTGTACGGGATCGCCCAGGTGGTGCTGCCCGGGCCGGCGACCAAGCCGGTGGCGCCGCTTCCGGTGGACCGGCGCCCCAGCGATACCGAGATCGGCGAACTCCTGGATTCGCTGCCCGCGCAACCGCAGCATGTGGCCCTGGTGCTGACCGGCCGCCGCGAACCGCGTGGCCCGTGGGGTCCGGGCCGGGCCGCCGAGGCCGCCGACGCCTTCGCGCTCGCGGATGTGATCGCCGAAGCCGCCGGTATCCGGATCGAACGGCGGCCCGGGAAATACCTGCCCTGGCATCCGGGCCGGTGTGCGGAACTGGTGGTCGGCGATACGGTCGTCGGCTATGCGGGCGAACTGCATCCCGGCGTGCTGGAACGGTCCGGTCTGCCGCCGCGCACCTGCGCGCTGGAACTCGACTTGGACGCGCTCCCGCTGAGCGAATCCCGGCCGGCCCCGGCCATCTCCCCGTTCCCGGCGGTGCTACAGGACGTTTCGGTGAGTGTGCCGGCCGAGGTTCCGGCGGCGGCGGTGGAAACCGCGCTGCGGTCCGGGGGCGGTGACCTGCTCGAGGAGCTGGCGCTGTTCGACGTGTACGAGGGGGCGCAGGCGGGCGAGGGCCGGAAATCCTTTACCTACGCGCTGCGTTTCCGCGCCGCCGACCGCACCCTCACCGAGGACGAAGCCAGTGCCGCGCGCGACGCCGCGGTGGCGGCCGCCGCGGCCGCGGTGGGCGCGGTGATCCGCTCCTGAGCGCACCCGCCGTCACCGCCCGGCCGTGCGCGGCATACCCGCGAGCTACCGTCGCGGGCAACAGAGTTCCGGTCCGTCCGAACGGGCGGGCCGGAAGTCGTAGGCTGGTCGCATGAGTGAACCGAACGCAGGCGATCCGGGCGCGCTCGCCGCGCGGTTGGCGGCCCTGCCCGACGAACAGCTTCTGGCCGTGCTGGTCGTCGCCACGGCGGGCCGGGAAAAACTGGGTCCCCTGTACGAAGTCGCGACCAGGCTGCTGTCGGAGACCGGTCAGGCCGGGCCGGGGTCCACCGGCGCTGTGCCGTCGGGTCTGCAACCTGCCGGTGGAGTGGGGTCGGCACCGTCCGGCGGCCTCGGTGCCGGAACCGGCGGCCCGGCTTCCGGCTACACCGGCGGCGGTATGCCGACCTTCGAGTCCATGCGGGAGAAGGTCGAGCGCCGGATCGGGACCGCGTTCGGGGCCCGGGAACTCGACCGGCAGACCCCGGCCGGCCGCGGCCTCGAAGAACAATGGGAAGCGCGCGAACAAGCGGCGCGGGAACGCCTGGAACAGATCCGGACCTCGCTGCACGACGGAGACAACCGCTAGGTCGTGACCCCGGCCGCGGTCCGATCGATCGAGCCTTCCGCGGTGTGTTCGCCGGCGCGCGCAGTATGCCGCGGCCGCCGATCGTGGTGTGGGGGGCCTTGCCCGCGCGGGTGTGATTCTGCCCACGGAACAGTCGAAGCGCTATCGCGCCATCGCGGTATCCCGGTATACCCGCAGGTCACGCGGGTGGTGCCGCCGGTGGTCCCGGAAACCGGGGTGGCTGTGCCCGCGCGGTGCCGATCCGTCTCAGACAAGTATGTCGCCGGTGCCTCGGTCCGGTATAGGGTCGTCACGCCCGATCGCCCGCGCGGCCGTCACCGATCGATGATCCCGGCCGAAGCGGGCGGTATCCGTGGAGAAAAGGACATCGTGCGGCGATACCTCCGCCATCACACCGGTCTCCACCGACCGCATGCACTCGTTCCGAAGGAGAACCGGTGAAAGAAACTGCCGACGCGACCGCCCGCGTTCTCGCCGGCCGCCTTCTCGACGCACAGGTGCGGTGGCTGCTCGACGAGGTGAGCGGAGACCGGTTCGCCGAAGTCGTCGCCCGGGATGTGGCGGCCGTTCTCGAGGTGGCGGGCACCGTGCGCGCCGGCGATGTGGTGGAGGTGGAACAGCTCGAAACCACCGTGGCCACCGTGGTCGACAAGGTCGGCGGCAGTGCCGTGCTCGCCGAGATGACCGGGGTGTTCGCCGACGCGATCTACGACAGTATCGCCGCCAACGAGGACCACACACTGGGTGAGCTGATCGAACGCGAACCCGTCGAGGCGCTGCTGCAGAAGATCGTCGATATGCACCAGACCCAGGAGCGGGTGCTGGAACGGCTCACCGACAGTCCGCTGGTGGCCACGGTCGCCTCCAAGTTCGTGGACAAATTGGTCGGCGATTTCGTGGAGGCCAATCGGCAGCGCGCGGAGAAGATCCCCGGGATGGGGACTTTGATGTCGATCGGGCAATCCGCCGCGGACCGGGCGCGTAAGGTCGCCGAGAGCAACTCCATCCTCGGCGATATCGCGGGGAAGGGCGCCATGTACGCGCTCAAACGCACCAACAACGCCATCCGTGAGATGTTGCGCGACGCCCCCGTACACGACGCCACGATGGAATTCTGGGATCTGCATGCCGACGAACCGATCAGCGGCCTGCGCGAATACCTGACCAAACAGGACCTCAACGAACTCGTCCGGCTCTGCTACCGCATCGCGGTCACCACCCGGGAGAAGGAGTACTTCGGCCTGCTGGTCGACGAATGTGTCCAGGTTTTCCACGAGAAGTACCGGGACCACACCCTGACCGAGGTACTCGACGAACTGGGCCTGACCGGCGAGGACATCGTCGCCGAGATCCTGCGCTACGGCCCCGCCGTGGTCGCGGCCGCCGAACGCGACGGTGTGCTGGAGCGGCTGATCCGGGAACGCCTGGAACCGTTCTACTACTCCGACGAAATCCTGAAGATCCTCACACCGGCGGGCTGAGGGCCGCTCGCGCGTCCGCTGTGGTCGTTGCGGCTCGCCGCGGTGTGGTGCTGCGCGGCTCGCCGCGGTGTGGTGCTCACCGCCGCGCTATAACGGCCCGTTCCACGGCGCCGAAGGCGATATCGCTGAGCTTGCCGAGCGCGGCGAGCAGCACGATGGCCAGCAGCATGATGTCGGTGCGGCCGGTGTTCTGGCTGTCGATGAGCAGGAAACCGAGCCCTTTCGACGACGCGATGAGTTCGGCCGCGACCAGGAACAGCCAGCCGTTGACCAGTCCCAGCCGTAAACCGTTGAGGACGGACGGGGCGGCGGCGGGCAGCATGATCCGGGTCAGCAGGGCGGTGCCGCGCAGGCCGTAGGCGCGGCCCACCTCGAGCAGATGCGGATCCACCTGGGCCAGCGCCGATGCGGTGGTGGTGTAGACCGGGAAGAACGCCCCGATCGCGACCAGCACGATCTTCGGCTGCTCCCCGATACCCAGCCACAACAGCAACAGTGGCACCCAGGCCAGCGACGGTACTGTGCGCAGCACCTCCACCGTCGGCGCGAGCAGGCGCCGGGCGAGATCGGACAGGCCGATCACCGCACCGAGCGCCAGCGCCGCCGCGGCGCCGACGAGATATCCGATCACTTCCCGCTGCACGCTGATGGCCAGGTGGTTCCACAGCGCGCCGTCCGCCAACAGGTCCGCGGCCGCCGAGACGACCTCCGCGGGTGGCGGCAGCTGGGACGGGGAGTACAGGCCCGCGGCCGTCACCGCCTGCCACAACCCGACCAGCGCGAGCGGGACGATCAGGCCGAGACCGATCCGCCGCCACGCCCGCTCGCGGGGCCCGCCGTCGTGCCGCCTTCGGCCGGGCCGGGAACTTCCCGAACGCGATCTGCGCCGGGCCGGGCCAGGTTCGAACGGCCCGGATCCGGCACACCCCGGGCGGACGTGGTGAGGTGCAAATCCGAGGCGATATCGTGCTGGGCCGAGGCGATTCCGGGTCGAGCCGAGGCGGCGTCGGGCTGGGCCGGAGCCGTGTCATGCTCAGCGGGAGCCTTATCAGGGTGATCCTGAGCGGTGTCATGCTCAGCCGGCGCGGTGTCGGTCTGGGCCGAGGCGGTGTCGTCGTGCCGTGCGGGGGCGGTGTCGTCGGGCTGTGCTGGGGCTGTGCCGGGGTGGTGCCGGGCTGACCCGGGGCAATCTCGGGCCGGGTGGTGCTCACACGGTCGCCTTGGTGGCGAACTGGGGATCGAACAGCGATTCCAGCGCCGCGGTGGCGTCCTGCTGCGACCGCACACTGCCGTCGGCGACGATGATCGGGATCACCCGGGCGAGTACCGCGTGCAGCTCCGGGCCCGGCACCGGATCGTTGTCGAGCACCGTGCGTTCCACTTGTTCGGCGGCGATCTGCGGGGTGATTCCCGCCTCCCGGGCCAGTAGCGCGGCCAGTTCCGCCGGATGCGCGAGCGCCCAGACCCGCGCCTGCTCATAGGCATCGACCACGGCCTGTGCCCGGTCGGGGTGTTCGGTCAGGAAATCTTCCCGGGCGTTCAGCGTGCCGTAGGTGTTGAAATCGGGATTGCGGTAGACCAGGCGCGATTTCCCCTCTTGCCGGCTCTGGGCCATATGCGGATCGAGCCCCGCCCAAGCCGCCACCGACCCGCGTTCCAGGGCCGTTTTGCCGTCGGCATGCTGGATATTGACGATATCGACGTCTTTGCCGGTGAGTCCCGCGGTGCCGAGCGCCTGCAGCAGGAAGAAGTAGGGATCGGTGCCTTTGGTGGCGGCGATCTTCTGCCCCCGCAACTGCGCTACCGACCGGACCGCCGAATCCTGGGGAACGACCAGCGCCGCCCATTCCGGTTTGCTGTAGAGCGACACCACTTTGATCGGGGTGTTGTTGGCGCGCGCCAGCAGCGCCGCCGAGCCGGCGGTGGACCCGATATCGATGGCCTCGGCGCGCAGATTCTCGTTCGCCTTGTTGCTACCGGCGGACAGGATCCAGGTGACGCTGTGGCCCGCGTTCTCCAGCAGCTTCTGATCGCGGACCACCAGGCTGAGCGGGTTGTAGTAGGCGTAGTCGAGCCGGATATCCGATCCGTCCGCCTCGCCGCCGCCCTCGCCCTGCACACAACCCGAGGTCAGGGCGGCGACAGCGGCGACCACCGCCACCAGCGCGGTCCCGAACCTCCGGGACGCCGGCCCACCGGGCCGGAGACGTAACGGACGCACTCTCATCGGGCTGGCTCCTTTACGGGACGGTCGGCGGTGGCGGTGACCGCCGCGCCGGGCTCGGGTACGCCGAGCTGGTCGAGCAGGGTGGCGCGTAGCGCGCCGAGCGCTGAGGCGGTGCGGTCCCGGGGCCGGGACCCCGGCACTTCGAACACTGCCCCGATCGCGGAGCCGCCCCCGCTTCCGGTCTCGAGGAGAACGATGCGGTCGGCGAGCACCAGCGCTTCGTCGATATCGTGGGTGACCAGCACGACCGTGGTGGCCATCTCGCGATGGACCTCGATCAGCAGGTTCTGCATCTTCAGCCGGTTCAGGGCGTCCAGCGCCGCGAAGGGTTCGTCCAGCAACAGCACCCCGGGGCGGCGGACGAGTGCCCGGGCCAGCGCCGCGCGCTGCGCCATCCCGCCCGAGACCCGGCGCGGCCGGTAGTCCGCATAGCCGGTGAGCCCCACGAGATCCAGCAGCTCGCGCACCGCCCGCGCCCCGGCGGAGCGGCCCGTACCGGCGGGCAGGCCCAGCGATACATTGCCGGCGAGATCGCGCCACGGCAGCAGCCGCGGTTCCTGGAACACCACCGCGCACCGCGGATCCACGCCGGTCACCGGCCGGTCGTCGATGGCAACCGTCCCGGCCGAGGGCAGGTCGAGGCCGGCGAGCAGCCGCAGCAGCGTCGACTTCCCGGAGCCGGAGGCGCCGAGCAGAGCCACGATCTCCCCGGGCGCGATATCGAGATCGATACCGCGCAGTACGGTGGCCGCGGCGAAACTGCGGCGAACCCCGCGCACGGTGAGTGCGGCGGGGTGCAGGGTCGTGGTCACCCGGGGAAAATATGTGCGGTTTCCGCCGGGGGACAGGGTTTTACCACACGTGATCCGAACCGGCGACGCGCGAGCCGCCGGATGCTTCGGCTCTTATGCCGAGGGTGCGGACACCCGCTCGGACTTTCCGGAATCGCCGTCCCCGGACCTGTGGTGCTCCGCGGCCGCCCGCTCGGCCAGCAGATCGCGGATCTCGATCAGCAGGTCGATATCGGTCGGTACCGGTTTCTCGGTCTCGGCGCCCTTGCGTGCCAGGTACCGTTTCTGCACCGTTTTCATCGGCAGGATGAGCGCGAAGTACAGCACCGCCGCGACCATCACGAAATTGATCGCGGCGCTGATGATCGGCCCCAGCGCGATGAAGGTCGCCGGTTTACCGGCGATCAGGGTGACCCCGAAACCGAGCTGGCTGCTGCCGCCCAGCACGGCCAGCAGGGGTTCCAGCACACCCTTGGTCACCGAGCTGACGATCGCGGTGAACGCGGTACCCATCACCACGGCGACGGCGAGATCGACCACGTTGCCGCGCATCAGAAAGTCTTTGAAACCCTTGAGCATCCACCCAACTCCGTATCGAACGCTGCTGTACCTCACCAGGCCGGTGGCCGGTTGCGAGGCCCGGCACCGTACGGCAGGTGATAGTGGCAGCCGAGCACACGCTGCGCAAACCGGGCGGGCCGGTGCGTATGCGATATGCCGTGGTTCATCGGGACCGGACGGCCGTCCGGGTCCCGCGGTGTCACCGGGCCGGCGTCTGCCGGCCTGCTGCGGCACCGGTCCGGATGGGAAGCCCCGGGGATCGGTCCCGGTGGGTCGCGCGGGGCTTCCGGAAAACCGTTAGTGTCGTCATGGTTGCGCGCATCGTCGCATTCGACCAGGAGGATTTCCGTGGCATCGACGACACTGGTGGGCCGTGCGGTCCGAGGTATCAATACCGGGATGGTCGCCCTCATGCGGGTGCCGGTTCTCGGCCCGCTGCTGGGCAAGGGTTTCGTGGAGATCGAGTACGTGGGCCGGCGTTCGGGCCGCGTCTTCCGTACTCCGGTCAACTATCTGAAGAAGGGTGACGAATACGTCATCGGCGTCGCCATGCCGGATAAGAAAACCTGGTGGCGCAACTTTCTCGGTGAGGGCAGCCCGATCCTGCTGCACCTGCGCGACGGACAGGTGCGCGGGCACGCGACGGCACGTCGCGACGAGAAGGGCCGGGTCACCGTGCACGTCCGGCCGGAAGCTCGCACCTGACCGCCCGACCGGCCGGCCGCCCGACCGGCTGATGGGCCGACCGGCGGGCGGCACAGGCGAAAACGATATGCGCGAGGCGCGGCGCATGCGGTAGCGTGCCCGGCATGTCGAGCCCGGAGGCATCCAGAGCGGGGCTGTCGGTCACCCCCGTCAGCCCCTGAACCCGCTTTCTCCCGCGGTGCCGCCCCGACGGCACCGCTCACCGCTACGCTCCGGGTCGCTGACCGGGGTGGCGAGACGTTCTGTCCTGTCTCTCGCACCTCGGAGTGTTGTCGATGCCCTCTGCTCTCTACCTCTTGGCCCTGGCGGTTTTCGCCATGGGCACCTCGGAATTCATGCTGGCCGGACTGGTTCCGGATATCGCCGCCGACCTCGGCGTCGATATCGCCGCTACCGGTCTGCTCACCTCCGCCTTCGCGGTCGGAATGGTCGTCGGCGCGCCGCTGATGGCCGCGCTCGCGCGCAACCGTCCCGTACGGGCGAGCCTGCTGGGATTCCTCGCCCTGTTCCTGGCGGCACATATCGCCGGGGCCGTCACCGGCAGCTTCGCGGTGCTGGTCGCGACCCGGGTGGTGGCCGCGCTCGCGAACGCCGGATTCCTCGCCGTCGCCCTGACCGCCGCGACCTCCCTCGTGCCGGCCGGGCAGCGCGGCCGGGCGCTGGCGGTGCTGCTCTCCGGTACCACGATCGCCACCATCGCCGGCGTGCCGGGCGGTGCGCTGCTCGGGACGGCTTTCGGCTGGCGCGTCACCTTCTGGGCGGTCGCGCTGATCTGCCTGCCCGCCGCGGTCGGTGTGCTCACCGGGATCCCGGCGCGGCGGCGCGATGCGGGCGCCGCGGCTCCGGATCTCGCCGCCGAACTCGCCCTGCTGGTACGGCCGCGGCTCCTCGCCGTCATGCTGCTCGGTGCGCTCGTGAACGCCGCCACCTTCGGCGCCTTCACCTTTCTCGCGCCGCTGGTGACCGGCAGGGCCGGGCTGGGTGAGTGGTGGGTGCCGGTGGCGTTGGTGCTCTTCGGCGCCGGATCCTTCGTCGGAGTGACGATTGCCGGGCGGCTGTCCGATACCCGCCCCGGCGGTCTCGTCGCGGTCACCGGGCCGCTGCTGTGTGCGGGCTGGTTCGCCACGGCGGCGGCCGCGGACCGGCCGACGATCCTGCTGATCCTCGTATTCGTCCAGGGCGGCCTGTCCTTCGCGCTGGGCAGTACCTTGATCACTCGGGTGCTGTACGAGTCGGCGGCCGCACCGACCATGGGCGGATCCTATGCGACGGCGGCGCTCAATATCGGCGCCGCGGTGGGGCCCGTCATCGCGGGTGTGGCCTTCGGCAGCGGACTCGGGTCGCTCGGTCCGGCGGTGAGCAGTGGTGCGCTGGTGGCCGTCGTGCTGCTGTCGGCCGCCGGGTGCCGTCGGGTGCTGGCCGGTGGTCCGCGCCCGCCGGTACCCGTGGTCGCGTAGCCGAGGTCCCGGCCGGGCGCCGGAAAGCACTGTCCGGCGGCCGGTTCGGGGCCTTTCCCGACGCGCTCCGGTTGCCACCGGGTGAACCGGCGGTGGTGTAAACGCGACGTAACGGTGTCCAGAGTTTCGTGACACTCGACTCGAACCGGTGTTTCCGCAGGTCCGGTCGGTTAAGCTCGGACGACCATCCGGAGTGGCCGTGGTGGTGTGGCGCAGCGGCCAGGGGTGATGGAGGTACGGCGCGTGAGAACACTTTCGGCTATCGATCGGCGTGCGCGGGAACGGCCTATCTACCATGTGCGACCCGATCATCCGCTGGCGGCGGCGCTGCTCGCGGAACTCGCGATCGAATTCAGCATCAGGTACGGCGGCACGGCCGGTGCGATACACCGCCGGATGCGCGACCGGCCGGCCGCGGACTTCACGGCTCCGCACGGCGATCTGGTGGTGCTGATGGAACACGGCGAACCGGTGGCCGGCGGTGGGTTCCGCCGCTTCGACGCCACCACCGCCGAGCCGAAAAGGCTCTGGACGGCACGCGAACAGCGCCGGCGCGGGCTCGCCACCCAGGTACTCGCCGAATTGGAAGCGGGTATGGCCCGGCTGGGCTACCGGCGTGCGTTCGCCACGGTCGGCGACCGGCAGCCCGAAGCGCGCGGGCTCTACACGGCCGCGGGCTACGCCGAGGTGAGTGAGATCGGTGGGCGATTCCGATTCGAGAAAATCCTCGAGAATGTGGTGGGGCGGCCGCCCGAGTTCGTCCCTGCCACCGTCGACATCGTCCCGCAGTCACGTCCCGCGTAGCGGCACCCCGTGCCGGCGTGGCCCTCCGGTCACCGCCGGTCCGGTAGGGGTAGTCGTGCCGAGGTTCGGCGCAGTCGGCCGGCCCGTGCGGGCCAGGGGCGGGTCGGAGACTCGCCTGCCGCGTGCAGCCCGAGGCCCGGATCCGGATCGGCCGCAGTAGGGTGGTCCGCGGCCGGCGCGTCGGCGGGCCGGAAAGGGTCTCGGGTGCCGGCTTCGATACTTTTCGCAGTCCTCGCCGCCGCGGAGTCGGCGCTGGTCGCGTGGTGTGTGCTCCGGTACCGCAGTACCGGTGACCGGGTCTTCGTCGTACCCGCCGTCGTCTGCGCCGCCCTGGTCTATGACAACGCCGTCCTGGCGGCCGGTCGCTGGATCGGTGTGGGTGCCACCTTGGAGACGTTGTCGGCGTTGCGGTTCGTGGCGCATATCGTGCTCACACCCCTGCTGATGCCGTGGGCGCGGGTTGTGGCCGGCCGGGCGGGCGTGTCCTGGGCGCGCCGGCCGGGCGTCCGGGCCGTGGTCTACGGCGTGACCCTCGGCGTGATCGCGCTGGGTGTGTCCGGCGAACTCGCCCGGCTGACCCTGGTGCCTGCCGAATGGGCCGGGACGGTCCGCTATACGACCGAGCATTCGTCCCCGGCAGGCCTGCTGCCACCCGTGATCACCGTCGTGGTGGTGCTGGTGACCGCCGTCGCGGTGTGGCGGCACCGTGGCTACCGGCTGTGGACGGTGACGACTGTGACGATGACGGTGGTCTCGGCCGCGATGCCGCCGATGTTGCTGACCAACACCGCCGAACTCGTTTTCGTCTGGGGAACCGTCGCGACCGCGGTCTGGCTGACCGGGCCGGGGCGCGCGCCGGTGCACCCGTCGCCGGAGCGGACGGCCGGCGAGCGATGAATTCCGGACGGCGGTGGCGTCGGAGGTGATGACGGTGGCGCGGTTCGGCGGCACACGTGATTCCGGAAGGTACGGAGGAGAGAGATGAGCACAGGAAAAGATCTCGCGTTGTCGCATGTCGCCCTGCTGGTGGGCGATCAGCAGGAGGCGCTGGAGTTCTACCGCGATGTGGTCGGTCTCGAGGTGCGGGCCGATATCCCGCTGGGCCCGGTGCGCTGGGTGACCGTGGGACCGGCCGGGCAACCGGGTATCGAGTTCCTGCTGGAGTCGCCGTCGATGGTGCCCGACCCGGAACAGCAGGCGGAAGCGCGGCGGCGGCTCACGGCCGGCGCGCACGGAACGCTCATCTTCACCACCGATTCGGTGGATACCACCTTCGCGCGCCTGCGGGACGCCGGTGTCACGGTGACCCAGGAACCGGTCGATCAACCCTACGGTGTGCGCGACTGCGGTTTCGCCGACCCGTGGGGGAATTTCCTGCGGTTCTCCCAGCCTCTCGGCTGAACCGGGGTCCGTTCGGCCGCGGGTTGGGCCGCGCCGTGTGCGTCGTCACAGCCGTGGACGGCCCGGCCGACCATACTGTCTGACCATGGGTGATGCGCAGACCGGCAGTGGAAACGACGCGACCCGGCCGCTCCGGGAGGATATCCGCTTCCTCGGTGGCGTACTCGGTGACACGATTCGCGATCACGAGGGGGCGGAGGTTTTCGACCTCGTCGAGAAGGTGCGGGTCGAAGCGTTCCGGGTGCGCCGGGAGGAGGTGCAGCGCAGCGCCGTCGCCGACATGCTGTCCGGGGTGGATATCGCGGTGGCCCTGCCGCTGATCCGGGCGTTCAGCTATTTCGTACTGCTGGCGAATCTGGCCGAGGATATCCAGCGCGACCGCCGCCGCGCCGTACACGAAGCCGCGGGGGAGGCGCCGCAGGATTCCTCGCTGGCCGCCACCTACCGGAAACTGGACGCGGCCGGTATCGAGGGCGAGCGGGTGGCGGAACTGCTGGCCGATGCCCTGGTGTCACCGGTGATCACCGCCCACCCCACCGAAACCCGCCGGCGCACGGTCTTCGACACCCAGGCCCGGATCACCGAGCTGATGCGGCAGCGGCTGCGCGCGCCGGCCGCCGAACAGCCGAAGCTCGACCGGGAGATCCGGCGCCAGGTCCTCACGCTGTGGCGGACGGCGCTGATCCGGTTGTCCCGGTTGCGGATCCAGGACGAAATCGCGGTCGGGCTGCGGTATTACGAACTGACGCTGCTCGACGTGATTCCGGCGCTCAACGCCGATGTGCGCGCGGCGCTGTGGTCCCGCTGGCCCGATAAGCGGCTGTTGCCGAAACCGATCCTGCGCACCGGCTCGTGGATCGGCGGCGACCGGGACGGCAACCCGTACGTCACCGCCGAGGTGGTGCGGACCGCCGCCGCCCAGGCCGCCGGGGTCGCCTTCGGGCGCTACCTGCGCGATTTGGCGCAACTGGAGAAAACCCTCGCGCTGTCGGCGCGCCTGGTCCCGGTGACTCCCGCGCTGCAGGCGCTGTCCGAGGCGGGCTACCCGGATCCCGACACCCATGCCGACGAACCGTACCGCCGGGCGCTCTACGGGATCCGGGCCCGGCTCACGGTGACCGCGCGCAACGCGCTGTATGCGGTGGGGGCGAGCGCTACCGACGCTGCGGCGACCCTGCCGGACTCCGTGGCCGCGCTCGACAGCCCGCTGCGCGACTTCACCGGCCGGGGTGCCGTGGTATCCGGTGTCCGCCCCTATGCGTCCCCGCGGGAGCTGCTGGACGATCTGGACGCCGTCGACGCCTCGTTGCGCGCCGGTGGTGACGGTTTGCTCGCCGACGACCGGCTCGCGGTGCTGCGGCACACCGTGGAGGCCTTCGGATTCCATCTCCAGGGCCTGGATATGCGGCAGAACTCGGAAACCCATGAACAGGTGGTGGCCGAACTGCTCGCCTGGGCCGGGGTGCACCCCGACTACGCGAGCCTGCCCGAGGCCGAGCGGGTCGATCTGCTCACTCGCGAGCTGCGCACCCGCCGCCCGCTGCTGGGCCCGCATGCCCGGCTGAGCGAACTCGCGGAGAAGGAACTCGGCATCATCCGTGCCGCCACCCAGGTCGTGGCCGCGCTGGGCCCGGAGGCGATACCGAATTACATCATCTCCATGTGCACGTCGGTGAGCGATCTGCTCGAGGCGGCGCTGCTGCTCAAGGAGGGTGGCCTGCTCGATCCCGGCGAGCCCGGCGGCGCCCCGTCCTGCCCGGCCGGGATCGTGCCGCTGTTCGAGACCATCGAGGATCTCGCCGCCGGTGCGGCCACACTCGGCGCGGCTCTGCGAGTACCGGAGTTCCGGGATCTGGTGGCCGCCCGCGGGATGCGGCAGGAGGTGATGCTGGGCTACTCCGATTCCAACAAGGACGGTGGCTACCTGGCCGCCAACTGGGCGCTCTACCGCGCTGAACTCGACCTGGTGGAACTGGCCCGCGAACAGGGGATCCGGTTGCGGCTCTTCCACGGTCGCGGCGGCACCGTGGGCCGCGGCGGCGGGCGCAGCTACGACGCCATCCTGGCCCAGCCCGCCGGCGCGGTCCGCGGCTCGTTACGCCTCACCGAACAGGGCGAGGTCATCGCCGCGAAATACGCCGAGCCCGGTTCGGCGTACCGGAACCTGGAATCGCTCATCGCGGGCACCCTCGAATCGACACTGCTCGATGTCGAGGGCCTGGGGCCCGACGCCGAGGCCGCGTACGCGCTCATGGACGAGCTGGCGGCCCGGGCCCGTGCCGCCTATGCGCGGCTGGTGCACGACACCCCCGGCTTCGTCGAGTACTTCCGGCAGTCGACCCCGGTCGCCGAGGTGGGCGATCTCAATATCGGCAGCCGTCCGGCCTCCCGGAAACCCACGAAATCCGTGGCCGATCTCCGTGCCATCCCGTGGGTGATGTCCTGGAGTCAGGCCCGGGTGATGCTGCCCGGGTGGTACGGCACCGGCACCGCGCTCGAGGAATGGGTGGACGGCGATCCCGCCCGGCTCGCGCGCCTGTCCGACCTGTACCGGCGTTGGCCGTTCTTCCGCACCGTCCTGTCGAACCTGGCGCAGGTCATGGCGAAGAGCGATCTCGCGATCGCGGCGCGCTACGCCGAACTCGTCGACGATATCGAGTTGCGCGAACGGATCTTCGGGATGATCGAACGCGAGCACGCCCGCACCGTGGCCATGCACGCCGCCGTCACCGGCAACGATCATCTCCTGGCCGACAACCCGTCGCTGGCCGAATCCATCCACAACCGGTTCCCGTACCTGGAACCGCTGAACCAGATGCAGGTCGAACTGCTGCGCCGGTTGCGCGCCGGGGACGATTCCGAACTGGTCAAACGCGGTATTTTGCTCACCATGAACGGCCTCGCGACCGCGCTGCGCAACTCCGGGTGACCCTATCGGTGCGCCACTTCCGGGCCACGCGGGCGATCACATGCGGCAATCCGGCGTCGCCTCGTCGTGGGCCGGACCCTTCGTGCGCTAGTCCCTCACCACAACAGTTCGCGCCGCGATATCTGCGAAGGTGCGTCGCTGCTCGTCGAAGAGCGGCCAGAAATACCCCAGATAGCACGGTAGTGCGTCGGCGATATGCGCGAGCTGCCGCAGCAACGCCCGGCCGGCCCCGACCGGCCGACCCGTCCCCGGGTCGATCAGAATTTGCCCGGTGATCCGTTTCCCGAGTGTGCGACCGGTAATGCCCTGAGCGATGATCGTATTCGCCACGACAACGATCGCAGTGGACAACAGCATCGCTGCGGTGAGCCACCGGGTGATATTTCGGCGGTCTTCGATCGCTTCGGCGTAGCCCAGGCCGTTCCCCAGATCTTCTGGTTGCGGCCCGATCCACTCCGGCGAAGTGCGGACAACGACCACCCATAGTCCGAACACCACCCCGACGAGCAACGCGTCGACCAAACCGGCCAGCAATCGCCGATGCCACGGGGCGAACCGAAACCCACCGTCGGACACAGTATTCGGATGTTGAATCGACAGACCCATTGTCGTGTACCTCCCTCGCCGGCCGAGATTAGCAGCCGGCTCGCCGGTCGGCTCGGCAATTCGGGGCCCGGATCGCGCTCCGGTGGGCTCGGGGTGATGCTGCCGGCCGCACCGCGGCGATGCCTATCGCCGTCACCGGCAACGATTACGCAACCGGGGAGATGCGGCCGCCGGATTTCCGGTGCGCGCGGCCCGTCGCGACCTGCGATGTCACCGTGGCGTCGTACCGTCGGCGTCATGACAACATGGAGCGAATTCACCACGGAAGCGCCGCATATCAGTGCGGTCTTCCGCCGCCGCCATCTCGCGACGGGAAACCTGTGCATGCTCGCGACGCTGCGCTCGGACGGCTATCCCCGGATCAGCCCGGTGGAACCGATGATCTTCGAGCAGAAACTGGTGATCGCCGGAATGCCGGGTACCACCAAATTCCGTGACCTCCTGCGCGATCCACGGTTCTGCCTGCACACCGCGACGGTCGACACCATGGTCTCCGACGGCGACGCGAAACTGTTCGGCGTCGTGATCGACGATCCGGATACCGCCCTGCACGCCCGGTTCGCCGAATTCCTGTACGAGGACAGCGGAATGGATCTGCGCGGTCAGCCCTTCGACCATTTCTTCGTCGCCGATCTGACCTCGGCCTCCTCGGTGGAGGTCGGTGACGACCTGCTGAAGATCACCATCTGGAAGCCGGGTGAAGGGGAGCGGGTCGTCGAGAAGCGATAGCTCGTCCGGCCTGCCACCTGCCACGTGGCGAGTATGCGGCCGGCCACCTTCGAACGCCGGTGTCGCGTCGGGCAGGGGCGTGTCGGCGACCGGCGCGCTGTTCCCCTGACCTCGGTGGCTACTTCGCGATGTGATCGGGCACGGCGAAATCGGAGAGTGTGGCGCTCGCGCCGCCGGACATCAGCCGCTTACTGAGCGAAGCCGGGAGGCGAGGGAGTACGCGCAGGGCCGTTTCGCTGAGGAGCAGATGCGCGCGTGAGCGCGGAATGCCCCGGCGCAGCACGCCGGGTGCCACGGCACGGCAACGGCGGACGTAGTCGCCGAGTTGCTCTTCGTACGCGCGGAAGGCCGCCTCGTGCGCACCGCCGGCGTCCGCGAGGGCGCGGGCCAGTACGTAGGCGCCGACCACGGCCAGTGTGGTGCCACCGCCGACCGCGGGCCCGGGACAGTACCCGGCGTCGCCGACCAGGGACACCCGGCCGCGGGACCACGAGTCCAGATGTATCTGGCTGATCGAGTCGAGATAGAAATCGTCCGCGCGATCCATCTCGTCCAGCAGGCGCGGGATCTCCCAGCCCTCGTTGCGGTACTCGGCCCGGAGTAGCCGGCGCTGGGTGTCGATATCGCGGTGGTCGTGGTCCACCTCGCCGGGGCGGCGGAACAGGAACACTGCGCGCGCCGCGCCGGTTTGCGCCACCGGGTACATCGCGGCCATCCGGCCCACCGCGTTGTACAGCACGGTATGCGTCGACAGATTCCGGTAGTTGGGTAGCGTGCCGACCGCGAGATAGGCACCGAGGTGGTGCGCGAGTTCGTCTTCCGGGCCGAAGACCAGTCGCCGGACAGTGGAGTGCAGGCCGTCGGCCCCGATGACGAGATCGAACCGGCCGGTGCGGCCGCTGTCGAAGGTGACCTCGACGCCGTCCGTGTCCTCGTGCAGCGTCGCGATCGAATCACCGAACCGGTACTCGACGTCCGCCGCGGTGGCGTCCTGCAGGATCGCCGCCAGTTCGCCGCGCATGATCTCGAGGTGCCGGCTGTCGGCGAAGGCCGCCGAGATATCGCGCAGATCGATATCGATCGGGGAGCGGCCCGGACGTTCGTATCGCAGCGCCGAGGTCTCGACGCTCGCCGCCCGCAGCCGGGACAGGAGCCCCATCCGGTCCATCACCGCACCGGCCGGAGCGAACAGGTCCACCGCGTGGCCGCCGAGTCCGAGCCGGGGACGGGGGGTGCGTTCCACCACCACCGGGGTGAAGCCGAAGCGGTTCAGCCAGTACGCGAGCACCGGGCCGGCGATGCTCGCGCCCGAGATCAAGATGTTCACGACGCCACCTAGTTTGTTTACCTATCGGTCGGTAAACGAGTTTACTTACCGGACGGTCAACGCGCTAGACTCGGGCGATGCCCCGACCGCGCTCCACCGAGACCCGCGAGCGGATCCAGGCCGCCGCGCTGGAGCTGTTCGCCACCCGCGGTATCCGGGAGACCAGCCTGCGCCAGATCGCGGAGCGCCTGGGAATCACGAAACCCGCGCTGTACTACCACTTCTCGTCCCGCGAGGAACTGCTGCGCAGCCTGGTACAGCCGCTGGTGGACGATGTCGAAGCCGTGATCGCCGCCGACGAGGCGCGAGCCGGTAGGGAACCGGTGGCCGCGCGCGAATTGCTCACCCGCTACTTCGATGTCTCGTATGAGCACCGCGCGGTGACCGCGCTGCTGCTCCGGGATATCGCGCCCCTGGGTGAGCTGGGTTTCCTGCGGAATGTGGTGGATTGGCGCCGCCGCCTCACCACGCTGCTGGTGGGTCCGGACGCCGGTGTCGCGGACCGCGCACGCGCCATCGTCGCCCTGGGCGGCCTCGGTGACTGCCTGGTCCTGCTGGCCGATGTCCCG
The DNA here is from genome assembly GCF_029869215.1 of Nocardia carnea. Classification (GTDB taxonomy): domain Bacteria; phylum Actinomycetota; class Actinomycetes; order Mycobacteriales; family Mycobacteriaceae; genus Nocardia; species Nocardia carnea_B. The sequence goes on along the minus strand of NZ_JARWPM010000134.1, from coordinate 4,030 downwards.
GTCGGCGAACTACGGACGGCGGCGGTGGATGCCGCCTGCGCGGCGCTGGGAGACCGGGATGTCGCCGGACCGGCCCCCCGGCGCCCCGACTCGGTGGGCACCACGGACCGCTAGCATTCGGCGCCGGCCTCGCAACGGGTGTGGCTCTGGTGCTCGGGAAGCAGAAATCTGCCCTGCTCACCATGCCGCATCGGTGATGTCCGGCAACGTGATCGCCGGGCATGGTTGGTGCATCGACCGACGTTCGGGGTCGGAGATCGAGCGTGTTTCCAAAAAATGGGAACCCGCCGGCAGTACGCGAGGATGGACACCGTGCATGAGAATGACCCAGCCGAGGCGTACATGGCCGAGGACCGCAGGAATATGACCGAGCCGGCGCGCGTCTTTCTGGACAGCTGGCTGGCCGGCATGGGCAGTGCGCTGGCGCAGTGGCGCCGTTCCTACCTGCCTGCGGACTTTCCGTTCGACTTCACCCTCGACTCCCTGAACGCGCTGGAACCGATCGTGCTCGCACGCTTCCCGGACCAGGCGGCCATCGACGTCGAGGACAATGCGGAGTTCACCACCGGTACGGTGCGATACATCGGTGAAGTCCTGTTGCGTGTCGCACCGGCCCGCTGGGGGTATCAGGACCGTCCAGGTGACGACCTCAACCCCTACAACCGCACCCCGGTCATCCGCTCCAACACCCCGGCAGAATTCACGAACGGTGTGATCCCGGAATTCTATCTGCGGCAGCTGGTGCGCGACCGCGCTCGGGGCACCCTGCAGAAATCCGCCGGCCCGCTGCTGGCCGCCTGCCGGAACGCCGAGCGCGCAGCCCCACCCACCACGCGCGACGCAGTACCGGCCTGGTGCGAATTCTTCACACTCGACGAATACAACACATTCGCCGCGGAAGTGGACTCCGCCTTGGGTGCGTTCGGTGCCGACGGCCAGGACATCGACGGCGGCTCGGTCAGCTTGCCTGCGGGCGATCCGAACCCCCAGATAGAGGATTTCGACATCGAAGGACTGGCCGTCCGGTGCCGAGCGAGCGATATCGAAGACTGGTCGGCTCTCTGCTTTTCGCTGATCGACGATTACGTCACAGGACAGCCACAACGGGACTGGCTCAACAAAGTCACCTTCGCCCAAGTCGAGGATCTGCTGGAACCGTGGCTCGCCGATGAGCCCGAGTTGTTGTTCGAACCCGAACCCGACGATAGTGAGCAACCCTTCTCGACCCGGCTCGAAGACGGCAGATACCTCCACTTCCTCGCCACCGTCCCGGACCTGGAGGATCTTCCGGAGATCACGACCTTCGTGCCCAACTCCGCGGTGCGGGCATGGAACATCCCTGTTGAGAAGCTCGTGCAGTGGGGGACTCAACGCCTCTGAAAAGGCGAACCGGCACTTGTGCCGATCAGTGAGCGTATTGCCGGCGTCCGCCGGTGCGCGTTCTCCGATGGGAGGAGACCGAGCGCGGGTGCGTTCGTGTCCTTCAGCCCGATATACGCCTCTCGGGGGAGGTCACGCGTCCCCGCCGAAGCCCCAGTACAAATAGGTATCCTCGGTGCCGTTCGACTCCCGTACACCGGGGGTCTGGTCGTGAAAGGGGGTGCGGGTGTCGAGGCAGTGAGTGAGGGTGTCGAAGAATTCCGACAGCGTGCCGGCCCACAGGGAGCCCTCGAAATCGCCCGAGCCGATGCCCAATTCGATGACATGACCGTAGGTAGGTCCGGGACGGTGCTCGACGAACAAGATACCGGCGTCGATGGAGTGAGCGATCGGAACCCATCGGTCTGCGTGGCCGTAGAGAGTCTCCTCATCGAAACCCAGTGCTCGATTCTCGGCGCTGAAGGTGGTTCGCCATTGGTGACCGGCGAGGATACGGTCGATCGGGTCGAGCATGTACCCCATCGGTAGGAATTCGGCGCCTTCGACGGCGTTCCCATTGACCTGCACGGTGCCGTTGTGATGTTCGAGCAGTGCCCGGACGTCGGGGTGTAGGGCGAAACCGTGGACAGCTTCCAGGTGCGCGATCTGTTCGGCGGTAGCGCCGGGTTGCAGGGTCGCGGCAGAGGCGGGCGAGTACATGCGGAGGTGATGGAGAAACCGAGCCCATACCTGGTCGAATGTGTCCGGAGCGGGGTGAGACATGCGGTGACCGTAGCGACCGATACCGACACCCCGGAGGCCGGATTCGCACCGAGTGCCAGAACGCCGATTCGCAGGCGCGGTCGACTCGTTCTGGGCACCGCGATCCCGACGCGGTCGGCGCCCGCCGAACCACGAGCCCCTGCCCACCGTCGACGATTTCGCTGCGGCCATCGTCGCCGCAATGGACGCCCCCATCGCAAACGGGCACGCCTTCCTTGTCGGCGGGCACGATTACCTCGCCACCACGAGGCGCTGAACCCCCGACCCGTGTGGTGTCCACCGAAGCATGATTGATGGACAAGTACCCAGATCCGAGAATTCCAGCAGATGCGGAGAACCAAGGACCGGGACTAGCCTCAGTGGGCCGGCAGCGGGCATGGTTTGTGCGTCGCTTCAGATGATGAGTTCCAAGAGGATGGATGCGCGGCCCAGATCTGCCGGATGCGAACGACCCGGCCGGGATTGCTCGAGACGCCGCCGGTCGAGTTGTCCGCGCCGTGACCACCGGTATCTCGGATGCGGTCGGCAAAGAGCGCGAACTGATCAGCGAGACCCGGGCATCGGCCGGAATGTTCCTTCGTGCCGAACGTGACGCTGCGATACCGATCGATGCGTCCGCCCGAGCGTTGATCAGCAACGATCAGGTCTACGGCGGACGCAGGGAAGACGCCTACACCGCTTGGTTCGGGGAACTCCGCGATCGCGGGGTGGATACCGACCGGGCGCTGTCGGACCTGGGAAAACTGTGGGATTACCTGCGCTACGACCCGAAATGGGAAATCGATCCAGCACGGAACTACGGAGGGATCATCTTCTTCGGCAGCAAAGACATCGGCGGCGCCTCCGTGGTCGCGAACCTGGTCCGCGACCACGGGCTCGGCGATGTCCCTGTCGTCTTCTCCGGAAGCAACGGCGAAGCAGCCAAATTCCGGCTGGCTGCGGAAAAGATGGGACTGGATTCCCGACAGATCATCGAGGAACCCAAGGCCGCCAACACTGGGCAAAACGCTGTCTTCTCGACCCAGATGCTCGCCGACCACGGCCGCGATATCTCCTCGCTCATCGGGGTGTGCACCCCGTTCCACGCACGCCGGGTATGGGCCACGGTCATGCAACAGGGCATTGCCGACGTGAACGGCAAGCGTGTTTCGGTCGATCATGTCGCCATGGGCACCGCGGACGTCTCCCTGGAAAACTACATGAAGTACGGCAACCGGCCCGATGCCGATACAGCGCCGCATCCGAAATCGATCGTGGCGGTCACCATGGGAGAGATCAAACGCCTCGACGAGTACCCCGCCGAAGGCCACATTGTCCGACAGGACATCCCCGGCGAGGTTCGCGACGCCTACGACCGACTCAGTGAAACCTTCCGGCCCGCCGAACGTCGATACTGACAACCGCCTTGCGGCCGAGCGAACTGCTTCCTCCCTTGCCGCTCCCGGTCACTGGCGCGGTAAGAATTCGCTGGTAGTCGCGTCCGAACCGGCGTCGGGCTCGGTGTGCACGAGCGACGCACTTCTGCGAACGATATCGACTACTGTCCCGGCGGTAGTGCGGATTCGGGGACCGGTACTCATGTGCGATGCTCGCTTCCCATCGGACCTGGACGTTTCACCGACTGCTGTGTTCACGCACCGAGCGTGTGGGATCGGCAGACCCGCAAACGCTAGAGCGGGCGGTGGCATCCTGGCGAGCCGTTTTGCCCGGCCGCGCGCCTGCGCCTCTATGACGCATCACATTCGGCGCCGCCGTGACGACAGTAAGGTGGGGGATGACCGATTCGATCCACGGGACGGAAGGCTTGTTCGAAGGGACGGCATGGCATTATGCCCGCTATCGTCCTGGCTATCCGGACGTGTTCTTCCACGATCTGATCCGCCGATTC
>NZ_JARWPM010000133.1 GCF_029869215.1 Nocardia carnea | reverse complement strand
CCCCAACGCAGCAAAACCCCCCCGGGGGGGGGCCAACCCCCCGCCCCGGGGCGCGGCCCCCCCGGCCCCGCGGGCGGCCCCCCCCGCCGTATCCGGTGTGTGCACCCCGCCGACGCGCACACCGGTCGCCGGCACCCCCGGCGCAGTGCCGGGGGATACCGGGGTCTTCGCTGGTGCGGCTCGGCCGGTAGCCGAGTCCGGGGACGGTGCCCGGGATTCGGTGGCTCGCCCGCAGTCCGGTTCGGGTGCCGGATCGCCGCTTCCGCCGGCCGGTTCGGCGTGCGCGGGCACGGCCGACAGCACGTGCCGGTGCAGCGTTTCCAGATCGCGGCCGAGGGTGCTCATCCGGCCACCCAGCCCGGTGAAATCGTCGGCGAGGGCGGTGAATTCGCCGGACAGCCGGGCGACCAGCGTGGGATCGATCGGAATCGTCATATATCGATGGTCGGCGCTCGGCGGTGCCCGCGGATGAGTAGAACTACTCGCCGGCGTCCCGGGATCTACCCGTTCCCCGATTCATCGGGCCGGCCGGTGCCGGCACCCCATCCCGTGTGGGCCGGTCGTCTATTCGTCGAGACCCTGTTCGATCACGTAGCGGGTGAGTTCCACCCGGTTCGCGAGCTGGAGTTTGCGCAGGGTCGCCTGGACGTGGTTCTCCACCGTGCGATGACTGAGATGCAGGCGGGCGGCGATCTGCTTGGCCGACAGTCCTTTTGCGACCAGGCGCAGCACCTCGGTTTCCCGGTCGGTCAGCGCGGGCCGGTCCGGGGCGCCGGGTTCGCCGGGTGTGGTCGCCATCCGCCGGTATTCACCGAGTACCAGGCCGGCCAATCCGGGCGTGAACACTGCCTGACCGGCGGCCGTCTCGTGGACGGCGGCGACGAGTTCGGCGGCGGAGGCACTTTTGACCAAGTAGCCCGACGCTCCGGCCTTAACCGCGTCCAGTACATCGTCGCGTTCGCCGGACGCCGAGAGCACCAGCACCCGGCTGTCCGGCGAGACCCGCAGGACGTCGGCGGTGGCCAGGGCTCCGTTCCCGTCGGGCAGCTGCATATCCATCAGCACCACCCGTGGCCGCACCGCCGCCGCCCGCCGGACCGCGGCCGCGGTGTCCTCGGCAGTGGCCACCACCCGGAAACCGGCCTCCGCGAGATCCCGCGCGACGCCCTCGCGCCAGATCGGGTGGTCGTCGACCACCATTACCGAGATGGCCTCGGCCGCCTCTCCGGTCACCGCACTGCTCCTTTCCGTGTGGCCCCGCCGCCTCCGCTATCGGTCCGGATCACCGATGCGGTTCGGCCCCGAACTCCGTACCACGCTAGCCCGCACCCGCGCGTAGGGGCAGGTGAAGGCCCGGTATCGGCACATCGCCGCCCCCGGGCTTGCGTGTACGTATATGTCTACTTATAGTTAGGCCACGGCGTGTACGTATACATCTACTTATATCGACACCGCCGAGATCAAGGGACCGCCTGTGCACCCGCACCGTGCGGACCGCTCTGAGAAACAGGAGACAGTCATGAACATGTCCGACCTCACCGCGAAAGTGATCGGCGACCTCGGCGACAAGCGGCGCTGGCGGAACTACAAGGCGCGGTCGAAACAGCTGCCCGCGAGTTACCGCACGGCGGCGGACGCGTGCGAGCGCTACCTGCTGTACACCGGTCGCGGCGGTGATGTGGCGATCTTCGAGGACCTCATCGAGCTGTTCGAACAGCGTGCGGCCGACCGCACTCCGCTGCGTGATGTGGTCGGGGCGGATCCGGCGGAGTACATGGAGACTTTCGCGCGGAACTATCGCCGGGATTCGTGGATCGATCGCGAACGCGACCGGCTCGACAGCGCCATCGCGCGCGCCACCGCGGCCGGAAAGTAGGGCGAACGATGAGTGCACAACACAGTCCGGCGATCCGGGTGCAGGGCCTGCAGAAGTCGTACGGCCAGTTGGCCGTGCTGCGGGGTGTGGATTTCACCGTCGAGCGCGGCAGTATCTTCGCGCTGCTCGGCTCGAACGGAGCGGGTAAGACCACGGTCGTGCGGATCCTCTCCACGTTGCTCAAAGCCGATGGCGGAACCGCCGAGATCAACGGCTTCGACATCACCGGTCAACCGGGCAACGTCCGCGAATCCATCAGTCTCACCGGCCAGTTCGCCGCCGTCGACGAAATCCTCAGCGGCCGGGAGAATCTCGTGCTGATCGCGAAATTGCGGCATCTGAAGGGCGCGGAGGCCGTGGCCGACGACCTGCTCGCCCGCTTCTCGCTCACCGATGCGGCGACACGGAAGGTATCGACGTACTCCGGCGGTATGCGCCGGCGGCTCGATATCGCCATGAGCCTCATCGGAAATCCACCGGTGGTATTCCTCGACGAGCCGACCACCGGCCTCGACCCCCAGGCGCGCGTCGAGGTATGGCAGGCAGTACAGGAACTCGCCGAGCACGGCACGACAGTGCTGCTCACCACGCAGTACCTCGAGGAAGCCGAACAACTCGCCGACCGGATCGCGATCCTGCACAAGGGCCGGATCATCGTCGACGGCACGCTCGCCGAGCTGAAGCAACTCCTGCCGCCCGCGAAGGTCGAATACGTGGAGAAGCAGCCGAGTCTCGAAGACGTCTTCTTCGCGCTCGTCGGCGCGGACAGCGAAGACGACACCCCCGACCAGGACCGCGACGCGGTCCGGACGAAGTAAGAGGACAAGAGATGACCACGCATTTCTTCGCCGACACCGGCCTGCTGCTCGGCCGGTCGCTGCGTCATATCACGCGCAGCGCCGACACCATCATCACGACCACGATCATGCCGATCGCCTTCATGCTGCTGTTCGTCTACGTCTTCGGCGGCGCGATCGACACCGGATCGGACTCGTATGTGCAGTACCTGCTGCCGGGGATCCTGCTGATCACCATCGCCTCGGGTATCTCCTACACCGCGTTCCGGCTCTTCCTGGATATGCAGAGCGGGATCTTCGAGCGATTCCAGTCCATGCCCATCGCCCGGTCCTCGGTCCTGTGGGCGCATGTACTGACTTCGCTGGTCGCCAACCTGATCTCGGTGGTGGTCGTCGTACTCGTCGCCCTGCTCATGGGTTTCCGCTCGGGCGCGGGAATACTCGCCTGGCTCGCGGTGACCGGCATCCTGATCATGTTCACGCTGGCACTGACCTGGATCGCGGTGATCCCCGGTTTGTCCGCGAAAACTCCGGACGGCGCGAGCGCGTTCTCCTACCCGCTCATCTTCCTGCCGTTCATCAGTTCCGCCTTCGTGCCCACCGACAGCATGCCGGGACCGGTTCGCGCGTTCGCCGAGAACCAGCCGGTGACCTCGATCATCAACACCATCCGCGATCTGTTCACCGAGCAGCCGGTGGGCAGCGATATCTGGGTCGCCCTGGGCTGGTGTGCCGGAATCCTCGTCGTGGCCTACCTGTTCGCGATGCGGACCTATCGCCACAAGATTTCCTGACCCATACCGTTTCCGCCGGGGGGGGGGGGCCCGCGCCCCCCCGGCGGCCGCGCCGCGGGGGGGGGCGGGGGGGGGGGGGGGGGCGGGGGGTGCGGGTTCGGCCCCCCCACCGCGTGGCGCTGGGCCCGGCGGTCGCGGTGGCGCTTTATCCCCCCCCGGCGCGCGGGCCGCCGCGGCTGCACACGGCCCGCGATCCCCGGCCGCGGTGCGGCGTCCCCCGGCGGCAGCCTCCGCCGCCGCGAGGCCCCCCGCCCCCGACCGCGCCGGCGGCGCCCCCGCCGCCCCCCCG
>NZ_JARWPM010000132.1 GCF_029869215.1 Nocardia carnea | reverse complement strand
CGGGGCCCCAAACCCGCCCGGGCGGGGGTTGCCCCCCCTAATTTAAAATATACCCGCCACCCCCCCCCGCCTGCCAACCCCCCCAACCCCCCCCCCCACCCCTACCCCCGGGCCCCGCGTTCCCGGGGCCCGCGGCACCGGTGGCGGTACGGTCAGGCGGCCGATGTCACCCGGTAGACGTCGTAGACACCTTCGACGTTGCGCACGACATTGAGCAAGTGGCCCAGATGTTTCGGATCACCCATCTCGAAGGTGAACTTGCTGATCGCCACCCGGTCGCCATGGGTGGTCACCGACGCGGACAGGATGTTGACCTTCTCGTCGGCCAGCACCTTGGTGACGTCGGAGAGCAACCGCGTGCGATCCAGCGCCTCGATCTGGATGGCCACCAGGAACACCGAATGCGGCGAGGGTGCCCATTCCACGTCGATGATCCGCTCCGACTGCTCACGCAGCGAATCGGCGTTGGTGCAGTCGATCCGGTGCACACTCACCGAGCCGCCGCGGGTCACGAAGCCCATGATCTCGTCACCCGGTACGGGCGTACAGCATTTGGCCAGTTTCGCGACCGTGCCCTCGGCGCCGGGGATGAGTACACCGGCATCCCCGCTGAGCCGCTGCCGCGGCGGGGTGGTGGACGGGGTGGACCGTTCGGCGAGTTCGTTCTCCACATCGCCGATTCCGCCCAGTTGCGCCATCAGCCGCTGTACCACGTGATGCGCGGAGACCTGATGTTCGCCCACCGCGGTGTAGAGCGCGGAGATATCGCCGTAGTGCAGTTCGTGCGCGACGGCGGTCATCGCGTCGACATTCATCAGCCGCTGCAGCGGCAGCCCGACGCGTTTGACCTCCTTGTTGATCTGCTCCTTACCGTTCTCCAGCGCCTCTTCCCGGCGCTCCTTGGCGAACCACTGGCGAATCTTTGCCTTGGCCCGCGGGGAGACCACGAAACTCTGCCAGTCACGGCTCGGCCCGGCATTGGGCGCCTTGGAGGTGAAGACCTCGACGACCTCACCGTTCTCCAGCTGCCGTTCCAGCGCGACCAGCCGGCCGTTCACCCGGGCGCCGATACATTTGTGCCCGACCTCGGTATGCACCGCGTACGCGAAATCCACCGGAGTGGATTTCTGCGGCAGCGTGATCACATCGCCTTTCGGGGTGAAGACGAAGATCTCCGGGGCCTTGAGGTCGAACCGCAGCGATTCCAGGAACTCGGCCGGATCGGCGGCCTCCCGCTGCCAGTCGAGCAGCTGCCGCATCCAGGCCATATCGTCGACCTCGGCGGCGTCACCGGAGTGCCGGCCCTTGGTCTCCTTGTAGCGCCAGTGCGCGGCGATCCCGAATTCTGCGGTGCGGTGCATATCGTGGGTGCGGATCTGCACCTCGAGGGGTTTGCCGTCGGGGCCGACAACAGTGGTGTGCAGCGACTGGTACACCCCGTAGCGCGGCTGGGCGATGTAATCCTTGAACCGCCCGGCCATCGGCTGCCACAGCGAATGCACCACACCCACGGCGGCGTAGCAGTCGCGGACCTCGTCGCACAGGATGCGGATACCCACCAGATCGTGGATATCGTCGAAGTCCTTACCCTTGACGATCATCTTCTGATAGATCGACCAGTAATGCTTCGGGCGGCCCTCGACCGTGGCCGGTATCCGGGACGCGGCCAGCGTGTTCACGATTTCGGCGCGCACCTTCGCGAGGTAGGTGTCACGTGACGGCGCCCGGTCGGCGACCAGCCGGACGATCTCGTCGTACTTCTTGGGATGCAGGATCGCGAACGCGAGATCCTCGAGCTCCCATTTGACGGTCGCCATCCCCAGCCGGTGCGCCAGCGGCGCGATCACCTCGAGGGTTTCCCGGGCCTTCTTCGCCTGCTTCTCCGGCGGCAGGAACCGCATGGTCCGCATATTGTGCAGCCGATCGGCCACCTTGATCACCAGCACGCGCGGGTCGCGGGCCATGGCGATGATCATCTTGCGGATGGTTTCGGCCTCGGCGGCCGCGCCGAGATTCACCTTGTCCAATTTGGTGACGCCGTCGACCAGATGCGCGACCTCGGAGCCGAAATCGGCGGTCAGCTGTTCGAGCGTGTACCCGGTGTCCTCGACCGTATCGTGCAGCAGGGCCGCCACCAGCGTGGTGGTGTCCATCCCCAGCTCGGCGAGAATATTCGCGACCGCCAGCGGATGAGTGATGTACGGGTCGCCGGATTTACGGAACTGGGTGGCATGGCGTTCGTCGGCGACATCGAAGGCGCGCTGCAACTGGGTGAGGTTCGCCTTCGGATACAGGTCGCGGTGCACCGTGGCCAGCGGTTCGAGCACCGGTTTCACCGCGGGAATCCCGCGCTGACCCGTCATCCGCCGGGCCAGCCGGGCGCGCACCCGCCGCGACGCCGAGGTCGGTACGGCGCCCGGCTGGCGGGGCGGCTGGGGCGTGGCGGCGGGACGCGGCCGGTCCGGGGTGGCGGGGACCCCGGCACCGGTGGACTGCGATCCCGATGTCTGCTCGACATTCGCCTCGCCCAGATGCTGAGTCATGCCACCACCTCTCCGTGCCGCGGCGCAGCACCGCAACGCTTCAGACCACCAACTTTAGCCCCCGCAGCAGTACGGGAAACCCCACAGCAACAGCATCGACACCTATCGATACGCCGACCACCCCGATACAACACCGTAGGCGACCCCGGAGTTCCCGGAATGGGCGGGTCCGGGTTCACGCCGGCCCGGCGGGTTCGTCCGCCACCGGCGCCTCGGTGAGCCCGTCCGGGGTGAGTTCGAGCCGCCGGGTGATCCCGATATCGTCCAGGAATCGCGGATCGTGGCTCACCACCAGCAAGGCACCCTGGAACGCCGCCAGCGCCTGGGTGAGGTGGCGCAGGCTCACCAGGTCCAGGTTGTTGGTGGGTTCGTCCAGGATCAGCAGTTTGGGCGCCGGTTCGGCCAGCAGCAGCATGGCCAGCGCCGCCCGCAGCCGTTCGCCACCCGAGAGCGCGGCGGCGGGGACGTCGGCGGCGGCACCGCGGAACAGGAAACGCGCGAGCTGGGCGCGGATCTGCTCGGGATCGGCATGCGTGGCCCCCGCCGAGACGTTCTCGAAGACGCTGCGGGCCTCGTCGAAGATATCGAGCCGCTGCGGCAGCATCCGCCACGGGACCCGCGGGGGTTCGGCGGTGATCCGCTGGAGCAGCGTGGTCTTACCCGCGCCGTTGCGACCGGTGACCGCGACCCGTTGCGGGCCGTCGATCGCCAGCGAGACCACCGGGCCGTTGGCCAGCTGTACCTCCTCCAGCACGACCACCTCCTGCCCCGGGTACAGCCGGGTATCCGGCAGCTCGACCCGGATCTCCCGGTCGTCGCGCAACAGCTCTTCGGCCTGTTCGAGCCGCTCCTTCGCGTCCTGAACTTTCTCGAGATGGTTGTTGCGCAGTTTGCCCGCCGAGACCTCGGCCTGTCGTTTACGTTCCCCCATCACGATCTTGGGTTCCCGTTTGTTCTCGAACATCTTCTGCCCGTACCGCTTACGGCGGTCCAGTTTGATCCGGGCCTCCACCAACTCCCGGGACTGTTTGCGCACATCGCTGCGGGCATCGCGGATCGCGGCCCGCGCGGCCTCCTGTTCCTGTTCGACGATCTGCTCGTAATCGCTGTAGTTACCGCCGAACATCCGCAACCGGCCTGCGCGGAGTTCGGCGATGGTGCTCATCCGCTCCAGCAGTTCCCGGTCGTGGCTGACCACCAGAACGGTTCCGGAGAACTGCGCAACGACGTCGTAGAGACGGGCACGGGCCGCCGAGTCGAGGTTGTTGGTGGGTTCGTCGAGCAGCAGCACCTCCGGTTCGCGCAGGAGTTCGGCGACCAGGCCGAGCAGTACCGTCTCACCGCCCGACAGGGTCTCGAGCCGGCGGTCCAACTGGTCGACGGAGCCGGCGAGGTAACCCAGCCCGAGCCGGCCGAGCAACGCCACCGCGCGTTCCTCGACATCCCACTGGGTGCCGACGCGGTCGAAATCGGCCTCGTCACCGATACCGGATTCGATGCGATGCAACGCTTTTCGTACCTCATCGATACCGAGTACCGCGTCGACCCGCTGCCCCACCGCCAGCCCGAGATCCTGGCGCAGATAACCGAGGTGGCCGGATACGGTGATCGATCCACGGGCCGGGCGCAGCTCGCCGGCCAGCAGGCGCAGCAGCGTGGATTTGCCGGCACCGTTGGACCCGACGAGGCCGATATGCCCCGATCCGAGGACGCCATCGAGCCCGTCGAATACCGGAGTGCCATCCGGCCAGGAGAAACAGAGATCGGAAAAAGTAATAGTGCCCACGGCAGCCCCTGAGGTATCGATACGGACGCGGCGCGCAGAAACGCGGGCCGCACGAGCGACTACCTCATGAGAGCAACGGCAACTCCGATCCCCGGGAACAAGACCTGGACGAGGTTACATCACCGTGCGCGGCGACGCCAGCTTTTTCCGCGGCGGGCCGATCGGCGGTGGTATCACGGGATATCGCGGCGCGCCCCGGGACAGACTCCGGCGCGCGGAGTCACGCGCACCGCGCGACGAGCTCAGACCGTAACGATCGAGGTCACCGGATAATCACCCTGGCGGGCCCGCCCGCCCAGCGCTTCGATCTCCAGCACGACCGCCGCGGCTACGACGTGCGCGCCCGCGGTGGCGAACAGATCCGCCGCCGCGGCCAGGGTGCCGCCGGTGGCGAGGACATCGTCGAGCAGCAGCACCCGGCGACCCGCGAGGTCGACGCCGCTGGCGGGCACCTCCAGCGCCGCGGTCCCGTATTCGAGTTCGTATTCGCGAGTGATCACCGGGGGTGGCAGCTTGCCGCGTTTGCGAACCGCCAGCACGCCGGTCCCGAGCGTTGTCGCGACCCCGGCGCCGAGCAGGAACCCCCGGGCGTCCACGCCGGCCACCAGATCCGCGTCCGGGACCAGCGCGGCCAGACAATCCACCACAGTCCGGAACCCCTCCGGATCGGCGAATACCGGCGTGAGATCGGCGAACCGCACGCCGGGCTCGGGAAAATCGTCGGCCCAGCGGGTGTAGCGCCGGACCAGATCGGCGGCCTGACCGCTGCGTTGCGCGGCGACCTCGACGGGTTCGGCCGCCGCATGCTTGCTCATCGACACCTCTCCATCATCACCGGTCCCGCGCCGGCTCACCGCTCCAGCACCCACTGATCCATATTCCAGCCCGACCCGGCCCGGGTGGGCCCCGCGATCCCGTTGCGCAGACCACCGGCGAAGGCGATCGTGCGCGGCGTCGCGAACAGCGGAACGCTGGGCAGCTGGGCCCACAGCAGGTTCTCGGCCTCGGTCATCAGATGCAGCTGGCTGGTCGAATCCGTTTCGGCCGCAAGCTGGTCGGTGATGGCATCGAAGCGCCCGTTGCGGAACTGGCCCACGTTGAGGCCGCTGCCGCTGCGCAGGCCCCCGATCGCGGCGATACCGTCGAGCGACCCGGCGGGTCCGGGTGCGCCGCCCGGTCCGCCGAGTACCGCGTCCACGGTGCCGTCACGCAGCTGCACCGGGCTGAAATCGGGGGTGCCGGCATCCTGGACGGTGATGCCGGCCGCCTTGCACGCGTCGGCGATCATCGCCACCGTGCGCGCCCGCCGGTCATCGGGGGCGAGATAGCCGACCCGCACGACCAGCCCGTCCTTACCGGCGTCGGCCAAGGCCGCCTGCGCCCCGGCGGTATCACCGGCCGCATACGGGCCCGAGGCCCCGGTCGCGGCCGGATAGAACAGCGAATCCTGCTGCAGTGTCCGGGAATTGGAGACCCCCGCGCCGAGCCCGGTTTCCGGCGCCTCCGCGACGCGGCCGAGCTGGTCGAACAGCGCCTGCCGCGGTACACACAGCGCGAACGCGCGGCGCGCGGCGGTCGATTCGAAAACCCCGCCGGTGTTGAGCACCAGTTGTTCGATCCCGCGGCTGGGCAGCTGCTCCACGGTGTATGCGTCCAGGTTCACCTCGGGCAGCGAACCGGCGCCGATATCCACCACGGCCGCCGAACCGTCCTCGATGCGGGCCACCAGATCCGCCGGTTTCGGATACACCACGATCCGCCCGGTCGCCGGGGCCTCGCCCCACCAGCGCTCATTGGCGACCAGGACCAGTCCGTCCTCGAGACCGTACGATTCGATGCGGTACGGCCCCGACGCCGGGAAACGCGTGATATCCAGGTCGCCGGGCTCGAGGTTCCAGCCGGTGTTCCAGAAATCGGCCAACCGGTCCAGCGCGGCCCGGTCGTCGTTCTGCACCGCGGCGACGATATCGGGGACATTCGCCGCCTGCGCGGCCACATGGGCGGGCATCAGCTCACCGGCGCCGAACAGGGTGCGCCAAGGCTGATACCGGGTCCCGGGCCGGAAGACGACGGTCCCGTCCTTGGACCCGGGCTGGCATTCCACCCGCTCGATATCCTCGTACCCGGCCGTGCTCGCCGAATCGAAGCGCGGGAACCGGCCGCTGCGCGCCGCCCAGGTGAACACCAGATCGTCACAGGAGGTGAGCACGCCGTCGGAGTAGACGCCCTGCGGGTTGAGCCGGTACTGGATGGTCTGCGCCTCGCCGGGCACTTCCTTGGCGGTGCCGGTATCGGTATCGGCGACGGGCTGACCATCGGGGCCGGTATAGAAGAACCCGGTCAGCACCCGGCCGAAGACGGCTTGCGCCGCCGCCGCGCCCGCGGTTGTACCGCCGTTGTAGCTGGCCACCGAGGTGTCGACGGCGTAGCCGATCGAGGGAACCTGGTCCTCACCCGAACAGCCCGCCACGAGCCCGGAGGCCGCGGCGGTGGCCGCGAGCAGCGCGAGTGTCCGGCGCAGATATGGCAGTCGCATCGAACCGTACCCCTCGTATGTCAGTGCCGCCTCTGTCGTTTTCCGGTGGGGCGCGCGCCGGGCACGGGCCCGGCCGCACCGGTGGGGCGTGGCGCGCGCGGTGCGCGGTTCTCGCCGCCGGGGCCTCGGCGCGGTGCGGGCGCCGCCTCCTGTGGCATCCGCCCGGTACGCCGGGCCTGCACCTTCTTGGTGTGCGCGGCCACCGGACCCCAGCGTTCCTTGATCGACACCAGCAGCGGGGTGGCGAAGAAGATGGACGAGTAGGCCCCGACCACCGTGCCGACCAGCTGCACCAGCGCCAGATCCTGCAGGGTCCCGACACCGAGCATCCACACCGCGATCACCATGAGCCCGAGGATGGGCAGTGCGCCGATCAGTGTGGTGTTGATCGACCGCATCAACGTCTGGTTGATCGCCAGGTTCGCCTGTTCTCCGTAAGTGCGCCTATTCGTGTGCAGCACACCGCGGGTGTTCTCCTCGACCTTGTCGAAGACGACCACCGAATCGTAGAGCGAGAAACCCAGAATGGTGAGCATGCCGATCACCATGGCCGGTGTCACCTCGAAACCGACCAGCGAATAGACGCCCGCCGTCACCAGCAGATCGAAAACGAGGGCCGCCAGCGCGGCCAGCGCCATATCGCGTTCGTAGCGGATTCCGATGTAGACGCTCACGAGCACCAGGAACACCGCCAGCGCGATCAACGCCTGCCGGGTGATCTGGCCGCCCCAGGTCTCGCTGACATCGGAGGCGCTGATCGCGTTGCGGCTCGGCGTCCCGTCGGCGCCGGCCGGCTGGAACTCCTCGAACAGCGCGGTCTGCAGCGCACCGAGCTGCTCGGCGTCCAGGGTCTCCGAGCGGATCAGGATGGTAGCGCTGTCGCCGGTGCCGACGGTCTGCACCGATTCCGGCTCCATCCCGAGCGTGTCGGAGTACACCGTCTCCACCTGCTCGGTGGTGGCTCCGCCGGCCGGGAGCTGGATCCGGGAACCGCCGACGAAATCGATACCGAAGGTGAAACCGCGCACCGCGATACTCAGCAGGCAGATCAGCACGATCACGGCGGTGATCAGGTACCAGCGCCGGCGGTTGCCGATCACATCGAGTACACCGGTACCGGTGTACAGGCGGTTCATCCAGCTGTGCCGGGCACCGTTGCCGCGGGGCGGTTCGGCCTTGTCCATGGTCACGGGACTGTTCATCGTCACGCCTTCCCCACCGCGGCCTCGGCCGCCTTGCGTTCACGGGCGAGCTGCTGCATGGCGCCGAGACCGTTCACCGAGGGTTTGGCCCAGAAGGTGGAACGGGCGGCCAGCTGCACCAGCGGGGCCGTCACCAGGAACACCACCACGACGTCGAGAATGGTGGTCAGGCCGAGGGTGAAGGCGAAACCGCGCACCTGCCCGACCGCCAGCACGTACAGGACGGCCGCGGCGATGAAACTGACGGCGTTACCGGAAAGAATGGTCTTGCGGGCGCGTTGCCAGCCGCGGGGTACCGCGGAGCGGAAACTGCGACCCTCTCTGATCTCGTCCTTGATCCGTTCGAAGAACACCACGAACGAGTCGGCGGTCATGCCGATACCGATGATCAGACCGGCGATACCGGCCAGATCCAGGGTGAACCCGATCCAGCGGCCGAGCAGCACCATGATCCCGTAGACCGCGACGCCCGAACCGATGAGCGACAGTGCCGTGAGGAAACCGAGCATCCGGTAGTAGATCAGGCAGTACAGCAACACCACGATCAGGCCCACCGCGCCGGCGATCAGGCCGGCCTCCAGTGAGGCGAATCCGAGGGTTGCCGAGACGGTTTCGGCCTCGGAGGTCTCGAACGACAGGGGCAGCGAACCGTACTTCAGGGTGTTCGCCAGATCCTGGGCGGAGGAAGCGTTGAAGTTCCCGGAGATCTGGGTACGGCCGCCGAGCTGCGGGCCCTGCTGCACCACCGGTGCACTGACCACCTCCGAATCCAGGACGAACGCGACCCGCTGCTGCACGTATTCACCGGTCAGTGAGGCCCAGGCGTCGCTACCGCCGGATTTGAATTCCAACGAGATCTCGTGGCGCGACTGTTCGGTGTTGAACCCGGAGGTCGCATCCGCGATCTCCTGGCCGTCGATCCGGCTCTTGTCGAGCAGGAAGACCTCGGTGCCGTCGGTGGAACAGGTGACCAGCGGCAGGTTCGGGTCGTCGTTACCGGCCAGCGGATCGGCCGCGGAGCAGTCCATCGTCTGCATCGCCAGCTGCTGCATGGTCGGGTCGGTGCTCTGCCGGAGTGCTTTGGCGGCCGCGATCTCCTGCTGCGCCCGCTCCTGCGGGCTCAGCGATTCGTCGGCCGGAGCCGGCTCGCCCGGCGCCGGGGTGGTCTCCCCGGGCGCGGGTGTGGTTTCGCCCGGGGCGGGAGCCGGAGTGGTCTCGGTCGGTGCCGGCGGTTCGGGCAGCGGCGTACCGGGTGCCTGCGCCGGGCGAACCTCCAGCTCATCGGCGGGAATCGGCGCCGCCGCCGGAGCCTCCGGTTCCGTGGCGGGAGCCTCCGGTTCCGTGGCGGGAGTTTCCGGGGCCGGCTGCTCGGGAGCCGCCGGAGCACCGGTTCCGTCACCGGCCGGCGGTGTCCCCTCCGCCGGAGCCGGCTGCGCGGGCGATTCGGGCACCGCCGGTGTGGTGGGCTGCCCGGGCGTCTGCTGGGCCTGCTGGCTGCCGGGCGCCGGGACGGCCTGCAGCACCGGGCGAATATAGAGCTTGGCGGTCGTCGCCAGCGTCCGCGCCTGCTGGCTGTCGTCCCCCGGGACCGTGATGACCAGGTTGTCACCGTCGATGACGACCTCGGAGCCGGAGACGCCGAGGCCGTTGACCCGGTTCTCGATGATCTCCTGGGCCTTGGTCAGGCTGTCCTGGCTGGGCCGGTTCCCGTCCGGGGTCCGGGCGGTCAGCGTGACCCGGGTACCGCCCTGCAGGTCGATGCCGAGTTTGGGCGTCGGTGATTTGTCACCCGTGAAGAACACCAGCGCGTAGATCGCGGCCACCAGCACGCCGAAAAGGGCGAGCCAGCGGAGTTGATGCGCCGATCCCTGGGACGGTGGCACAGGTCGTCATCTCCTAGACGGAAGTTCGGGGTGGAACGGCCACGGCACATGCCGAGGCCACCGGTCGCCCGGGATATCCGGTCCGGTGGCCGGGCCGTGGAATTCAGTCCTTGGTCAGCCGGGTTTCGGTCTGCTTCGGGGTTTCCTCCGCAGCCGGCGCGGCGGTCTCGTCCGCGGGCGCGTCGGTGGTCTCGCCGGCCGGCTCGGCATCGGCGCTCTCGGCGGCGAGGTCGTCGTCGGTGCGCACCTCTCGGATGGCCAGGCGCAACCAGGTGGTCACGACGTCCTCGGCGATCTCCAGATCGACGGTGGTGTCGTCGACGTCGACCACGGTGCCGTACAGCCCCGAAGTGGTGGTGACCCGATCACCGACCTGCAGGTTGTTCTGCATCTGGGTGACCTTGTCGGCCTCTTTTTTCTGGCGGCGCATTCCGAGGAACATAAAAGCCAGCAGGCCGGCCAGGAGGAGCGGAAACAGCAGCGATTCCATGGGCGAAGTCAGTTCCTGATCTGGGGTGCGGGGACAGTTACGCCCACAGTCTGCCAGTTCGTTCGCCCGGCGCCACACCCGCACGCCGGAAACGAGGTCCGCACCCGCCGCGGCCGCATCCGGTGGGGGGTCGTCCGGGCCGGGCGAATCTCCTGCCGGGCAACCGGTTACCGCCATAATCGGGTGGTGACACCCGACGACGTCCACCACATCACCTTTCCGATGGCGCCGTGGGGCCGCCGCGGTTACCGCGTCGACGATATCGATGATCTGCTCGACCATATCGCCGCGGCGCTGGCCGGGCGGGTCCCGCTCAGCCCCGAACGGTTGCACAGCGAGCCACGACCGGGCGGTAGTTGGCTCAACCGGGGCTATCACCCGGACGCGGTCGACGCCTTCTTACAGCGCGTCCGCGTCGAATTCGGGATCTGATCCGCCGCCGAACAGATCCAGCGTGGGTTGCGGCTCGCGGCCGCGGGCCTCGACCACGCCGAAAGGAAGGTCCGGCGGGGGTGTGAGACCGAGGTGGGCCCAGGCCGCCGCGGTCGCGACCCGCCCGCGGGGCGTACGCGCCACCATCCCCGCCCGCACCAGGAACGGCTCACATACCTCCTCGACGGTCGTGGCCTCCTCGCCGACCGCGACCGCCAGGGTGGACACCCCGACCGGTCCCCCGCCGAAACCGCGGATCAGCGCACCCAGCACCGCCCGGTCCAGCCGGTCCAGGCCCAGCGAATCGACGTCGTAGACCTCGAGCGCGGCCCGGGCCACCGGGAGCGTGACCCGGCCGTCGGCCCGTACCTCGGCATAGTCGCGGACGCGGCGCAGCAGGCGGTTGGCGATACGGGGTGTACCACGGGAGCGGCCCGCGATCTCGGCGGCCGCCTCGGCGTCGATATCGACCCCGAGGATCTGCGCGGACCGCTGCACGATGAGCAGCAGTTCGCTCGGTTCGTAGAAATCCATATGGCCGGTGAACCCGAACCGGTCGCGCAGCGGCCCGGTCAGCGCACCGGAGCGGGTGGTCGCGCCGACCAGGGTGAACGGCGCGATCTCGAGCGGGATCGACGTCGCCCCGGGGCCCTTGCCGACCACCACGTCGACCCGGAAATCCTCCATCGCCAGATACAGCATCTCCTCGGCGGGCCGGGCCATCCGGTGGATCTCGTCGATGAACAGCACATCGCCGGCCACCAGATTGCTGAGCATGGCGGCCAGATCGCCGGCCCGTTCCAGTGCCGGGCCGGAGGTGATCCGTAACGCCGTGCCCAGTTCGCCGGCGATGATCATCGCCAGACTGGTTTTGCCGAGACCGGGCGGGCCGGACAGCAGGATATGGTCGGGGGTGCCGCCACGCGCCCGGGCACCGCGCAGCACCAGGGTCAACTGTTCCCGGACCCGGGGCTGGCCGATGAAACCGTCCAGCGAGGTGGGCCGCAAGCCCGATTCGATCTCCCCGTCCGAGGGCAGATAACCGGCACTGACCGGCGAATGTTCCGGTTCCACGGCGTCGTCGTACTCCATGAGCGCTAGCGGTTCTCGAGGTGTCGGCCGGGCATGAGCGCGGGGCCTGCGTGGTCACGCCGCACTACCGCCGCCTCGGGGCCGGACGCACTCATGCCAGCATCCCCAGCGCCGCCCGCAGGGCGGTGGAGTTATCGGCGGCCGGCTGTTCGGCGAGTACCGCGTCCACCGCCGGTTCGGCTTGTTTGAGCGTGAAGCCGAGGCCGGTGAGCGCCTCCACGACTTGGTCGCGCACCGGGGTCCGGACCGGCGCGGGCACGGTTCCCGGCCTGTCCGCGGGGACAGGTACCAGATTCACCTTGTCCCGCAATTCCACGACCATCCGCTCGGCACCGCGCTTGCCGATACCCGGCACCCGGGTGAGGGCCGCGATATCGCCGGCGGCCAGCGCCTTGCGCAGAGTTTCGGGTTCCAGCACCGCCAGCACCGCCATCGCCAGCCGCGGTCCCACCCCCGAAACGGTCTGCAGCAGGCCGAACAGATCGCGGGCCTCGGTATCGGCGAACCCGTAGAGGGTCATCGAATCCTCGCGCACGATCAGCGCGCTGAAGAGGCGGGCCTCTTCCCCGCGGGTGAGCCCGGCCAGCGTCGCGGGCGTGGCGTTGAGCTGATAGCCGACCCCGGCCGCTTCGAGCACCACATGGTCGAGGGCGAGTTCGACCACCTCGCCGCGTATGGACGCGATCACCCGCGCACCGCCTTCCGCTGCTGTTCCAATCGTTCGGTGTACTGCCGGCGGGCCCGCTCGGCCAGCGCCTCGGCCCTCGCCATCCGCTCGATCAGCGGTGCCCGCCAGCAATGGCAGATGGCGAGCGCCAGCGCATCGGCGGCATCGGCCGGTTTGGGCGGCGCCGCGAGCCCGAGGATCCGGGTGACCATCGCGGTCACCTGTTTCTTGTCCGCCCCACCATTACCGGTGACAGCGGCCTTCACCTCACTGGGAGTATGGAACATCACCGGGATGTCGCGGCGCGCGGCCGCCAACGCGATCACCCCGCCCGCCTGCGCGGTCCCCATGGCGGTGCGCACATTGTGCTGGGCGAAGACCCGTTCGATCGCCACCACCTCGGGGCGATGCACGCCCATCCACTCCTCGGCGGCATCCGCGATCCGCAGTAGTCGCCGGGCCAGGTCCAGATCGGCGGGGGTCCGCACCACATCGACGGCAACGGCCCGCACACTGCGCCCCGCTCCCCCGTCGACCACGCTCAGCCCGCACCGGGTGAGCCCGGGGTCGACGCCCATCACCCGCACCCGCACAACCTTTCCCAGAACGAACAGTTGTTCGAAGTCTAGTGCAGGACACGATGTCTCCCCGTAGTGACACGGAGGACTGCCCCTCGCATCCGGGTGGATTCCGGGCCGACCGGAGCCGTGTCGATCCGACGTCTACTGTGCGAGTTGCGCGGCGAAAGCGTCATAGGCCGAGGAGTCGAACAGCACGAACCGCACTTCTTCGACCGTGGTGACCTGTCCCCGGACGGTGGTGACGGCAATCCGGGCGGCATCGTCCATCGGCCAGCGGTAGGCGCCGGTGGAGATGGCAGGGAAGGCCATCGTGTGGGCTCCCAGCTCGTCGGCGACCCGCAGCGATTCGCGGTAACACGACGCCAGCAGCGGCGCCAACTGCGCCGCCCGGTCCCCGCGGGCCGACCACACCGGGCCGACCGTATGGATGACCCAGCGGGCCGGCAGGTCACCGGCGGTGGTGGCGACGGCCTGTCCCGTGGGCAGCCCGCGCGGGTAGCCGGTTTCCCGCAGCCGCCGGCATTCCGCGAGAATCGCCGGCCCACCGCGCCGGTGGATGGCACCGTCCACACCGCCACCACCGAGCAGTTCGGAGTTCGCGGCATTGACCACCGCGTCGACCTGCTGTTCGGTGATATCTCCGCGTACGACCGTCACAGCCACCATGCCGTCATTCTGCAACCCCGGCGCGTACCCACCCGGACGGCACGCGCCGTTTCCTCCGATCGAAACCCGGCAGCACTGGACAGAAGCGTAACTGACTGGTTACGCTTCTGTCCGTGGACGAGGTGGCCGCGGCGATCGCCGATCCGGTGCGGCGCGAAATCCTGCGCATGTTGCGGGAGTCGCGCCTCACCGCGGGCGCAATCGCCGGGAGGTTCGCGATCAGCCGTCCGGCGATCAGCCGGCATCTGCGCGTCCTGCGTGACGCCGGGCTCGTCCACGACGACCTGGTGGGCAGGAAGCGCTACTACTCCCTGGACACCGCGCCGTTGCGCGACCTGCGGTCCTGGATCGACGACCTCGACACACCCGCGGTCTGGGAACACCGGTTGGACGCGTTGACCACCGAGGTCTACCGGACCCGCCGCGAACACCGCGCCGCCGAACGCGAAAAGACAGCAGAACCCGAAACAGCAGAACCCGACAGCTGGGAGAACCACGCATGACCACGCCACCGAGCGGACGCCTGGAAAACACGCCGAACGGGCAGGACATGATCCTCACCCGCACCTTCCCGGCGCCCATCGAGGATGTGTGGGCGAGCATCACCGAATCCGGCCGCACCGCCCGCTGGTTCGGACCGTGGAAGGGCGAAACCGGAGCCGGCCGGACCATCCAGGTGCAGCTCGTCTTCGAAGAGGGACAGCCGTGGGCCGACTACACGATCGAGGCCTGCACTCCGCCCCGGCATCTCGCGCTGCGCACGGTCGACGCGCACGGCGACTGGCACCTGGAGGCCAGCCTGACCGAACGCGCCGGGCAGACCGAATTGGTGTTCACCCACCACCTCACCGAGCCGGGCATCGCCGGCGAGACGGGCCCGGGCTGGGAGTACTACCTGGACATGCTCGGGGCAGCCCTCACCGGTGCCGACCGCCCCGATTTCGGCGACTACTACCCCGCGATGCGGGAGTACTACGTGAACCTGATCCCGCGCTGAGCGGCTCCGCACCCGCCGGGTGCGGAGCGCCGCGGCGGGTGCCGATCGATCAGTCGTCGAGTTCGGCGAGAACCTCGTCGGAGATATCGACGTTGGTGTACACGTTCTGGACGTCGTCGCTGTCCTCGAGGGCGTCGACCAGTTTGAACACCTTGCGGGCGCCGTCCACGTCGACCGCGACGCTCACCGACGGCTGGAAGCCGGATTCGGCGGAGTCGTAGTCGATCCCGGCGGATTGCAGGGCCGAGCGCACCGCGACCAGATCGCCGGGTTCGCTGATGATCTCGAACGATTCGCCGAGGTCGTTGACCTCTTCGGCGCCGGCGTCGAGCACCGCCAGCAGCACATCGTCTTCGGAGAGGCCGTTCTTCTCCAGCGTGACGATGCCCTTGCGGTGGAACAGATAGGCCACCGAACCCGGATCCGCCATGTTGCCGCCGTTCCGCGTCATCGCGACCCGGACCTCGCCCGCGGCGCGGTTACGGTTGTCGGTGAGGCATTCGATCAGGACGGCGACCCCGTTGGGGCCGTAGCCCTCGTACATGATGGTCTGCCAGTCGGCGCCGCCGGCTTCCTCGCCCGCGCCGCGTTTCCGAGCCCGCTCGATATTGTCGTTGGGGACCGAGGATTTCTTCGCCTTCTGTATGGCGTCGAACAGAGTGGGGTTGCCTTCCGGATCGCCACCACCGGTCCGGGCCGCCACCTCGATGTTCTTGATCAGCTTGGCGAACAGCTTGCCGCGCTTCGCATCGATCGCCGCCTTCTTGTGCTTGGTGGTGGCCCATTTGGAGTGGCCGCTCATTCCCCTACTTCCTTCAGGTCGATGGCAGTTCTGCCGGTCCACGCTACCGGGGGGCCGGGTGGACGGTTCCGCCACCCTACTCGCTGCGCGGCGGGCGGGCAGTTCAGCGGTCGCGAACCAGATCGACGAACATGCGGTGCACCCGGTGATCGCCGGTCACCTCGGGATGGAACGAGGTGGCGAGCACATTGCCCTGGCGGACAGCCACGATCTTGCCGGCGGCCGGGCCGCTGGGTACCCGGGCCAGCACCTCGACCCCCGCGCCGGCCCGCTCGACCCACGGCGCCCGGATGAACACCGCACGCATCGGCCCGCCGTCCACCCCGGCGAAATCCAGGTCGGTTTCGAAGGAATCCACCTGGCGGCCGAAGGCATTGCGGCGCACCGTCATATCGATACCGGACAGGTGCTGGGCATCGGGGCGGGTGTCGAGGACCTCGCCGGCCAGCAGGATCATTCCGGCACACGAACCGAACGCGGGCATCCCGTCGCGCAGCCGGGCACGCAGCGGTTCGAGCAACTCGAACACCTGCAGCAGTTTGCTGATCGTGGTCGATTCGCCGCCGGGTAGTACCAGCGCGTCCACCGCGGCGAGTTCGGCCGGGCGGCGGACCAGCACCGGGTCGGCACCGCACAGGTCCAAGACCCCGACATGTTCGCGGACATCGCCCTGCAGGGCCAGTACACCGATAGTGGGCCGGCCGGCGGGCGCCGAGAGACCGACCTCCGACCGGGTGTCACGGGAAACCGCTGCATCGTTCACCCGTGCGAGCTTACGAGGCGGGCCGGTGTGCGCGCGGTCACGCCGGACCGGATCGCCGGGGCACCGTACCCGGCGAGCGTTCCGGCGCGGCCGGCGGCATTGCCGGCCGGCTCCACGACTACTGCGGCATGATCCCCAGCTCCGGGCACGTACCGCGACAGCCACAATCCGACCGGGCGTGACGGCGCGTCCTGGTCGCGCGGAAAACGGGTCCGGGACGTCGCAGCCCGCGTTCACTTCCGCAGGGTGCGGATCAACCCTTCCTGGACAACCGCGGCCACCAGCCGGCCCCCACGATCGAAGATCTTCCCGCCGGTCAGCGCGCGACCGAATCCGGCCGACGGGGAGGACTGGTCGTAGAGCAGCCAATCGTCGGTACGGAACGGGCGCAGGAACCACATCGCGTGGTCCAGCGAGGCGTTCTGCGTCGGTTCGTCGGGGTGGGTGACCTTCGACGACCCGAGCAGCGTCATATCGCTCATATACGCGAGCGTGCACACATGGAACAGCGGATCGTCGGGCAGCGGATGCCGGTAGCGGAACCACACCTGCTGCGGGGAGACCACGCCGGGGCGCTGGGTCACCTGTTCCTGCGGCACCGGCCGGATATCCCAGTGCTCCCATTCCCGCATCGCCCACAGGCGCTCGGGGTCCATGGAGGTCTTGGCGTCGGGCAGATCGTCGGGCGGCTCCACCGCGGCCATCTCGTCCTGGTGCGACGGCCCCTCGTCACCGACGTGGAACGAGGCGGACATGGTGAATATCGCGGCGCCGTCCTGCACACCGGTCACCCGGCGGGTGCAGAAGGAACGACCGTCCCGGATCCGGTCCACCATGTACACCGTGGGGGCGGACGGATTACCGGGCCGCAGGAAATAGCCGTGCAGCGAATGCACCTGGAAACGCGGCTCCACCGTGCGCACCGCCGAGACCAGCGCCTGCCCCGCCACCTGGCCGCCGAAGGTCCGGGGAAGCTGGGTCTTGGGATATGCGCCGCGGAAGATATCGCGCTCGAGGCGTTCGAGTTCCAATGCCTCTTCGATAGTCGCCATTCGCTGAGATTATCCCGAACAGTCCGATTTCCCATCGTCCACCGGCGGGTAATCCCCGTCACCGAACGCCGGACGCGGACCTGCTGTGATGAACGGGTGCCGCGCTATACCCCGATCACCCAGAACGCACTCGCCGAGGAGATTGCCCACCGGTTGCGCGCGTCGGGCGACCGGCAGGTGGTCGCCGTCGACGGCGCAGATGCGGCGCACCCGGTCGACTTCGCCCGGCTGGCCGCCGACCGGGTGCGTGCCGACGGCCGGCCCGCGGAGGTGGTTTCGCTGCACGATTTCGTCCGGCCGGCCTCCCTGCGGATGGAATTCGGGCGCGACGAGACCGCCTACCGCACCGGCTGGTTCGACTACCCGGCGCTGCTCCGGGAAGTGCTAGCCCCGCTGCGTGCGGACGGGCAGTGGCTGCCCGCGCTCTGGGACGAGGTCGCCGATCGGTCGGCGCGCGCTCTCCGTCGCACGGCGAGTCCCGGCACCGTCCTGTTCGTCGCGGGACCGATGCTGCTGGGCCGGGGCCTACCCTTCGACCTCACCGTCCGGCTCGATCTCGGCCCCGCCGCGCTCACCCGCGCTACCGCGGCAGCGGACGGATGGACCATCCCGGCGCTGACGGCCCATGACCGCGACCACCCCGAGCGGCCGGACTATTTCGTCCGCTGGGATCATCCGGACCGCCCGGCTCTGCGAACCGATCACGCCTGATACCGGTGCGGCGCCGATATCGACACCACACTGCCGTCCGGGACTCGGCCCGCCGGTAGGCGCGGGCTCACCAGCCGCGTTCGGCGAGCCGGTGCGGCTGGGCGATCTCCTCGACGTTGATACCCACCATGGCCTCACCCAGGCCGCGGGAGACCTTGGCCAGCACATCCGGGTCGTCGTAGAAGGTGGTGGCCTTCACGATGGCGCTCGCGCGCTGCTCCGGGTTACCGGATTTGAAGATGCCCGAGCCGACGAAGACACCCTCGGCGCCGAGCTGCATCATCATCGCGGCGTCGGCGGGGGTGGCGATACCGCCCGCGGTGAACAGCACCACCGGCAGCTTGCCGGTTTCGGCGACCTCGCGGACCAGCTCGTAGGGCGCCTGTAGCTCCTTGGCCGCGACATAGAGTTCGTCGGCGGGCAGCGAGCCCAGCCGCTTGATCTCCTGGCGGATCTGCCGCATATGGGTGGTGGCGTTGGAGACGTCACCGGTGCCGGCCTCGCCCTTGGAGCGGATCATCGCCGCACCCTCGGTGATCCGGCGCAACGCTTCGCCGAGATTGGTGGCGCCGCAGACGAACGGCACGGTGAACTGCCATTTGTCGATATGGTTGGCGTAATCCGCGGGAGTGAGCACCTCGGATTCGTCGATGTAGTCGACCCCGAGACTCTGCAGGACCTGCGCCTCCACGAAATGCCCGATGCGGGCCTTGGCCATCACCGGGATGGAGACGGCCTCGATGATCCCGTCGATCATGTCCGGATCGCTCATCCGCGACACCCCGCCCTGCGCCCGGATATCGGCCGGCACCCGCTCGAGTGCCATCACCGCGACGGCACCGGCATCCTCGGCGATCTTGGCCTGTTCCGGGGTGACCACGTCCATGATCACCCCGCCCTTGAGCATCTCGGCCATCCCGCGCTTCACGCGGGCGGTACCGGCCTCGCGGGTCGCTTCGGTGGTCTGGGCGGTCTCGGGCGTGGTCACGGCAGCTCCTGTGTCCGGTGCAGGGGAAATAGTCGATGAACACCACGATTCTAGGTGGGCCGGAAATCCGCCTTCATATCCAGTCGGAGCCGACTGGACTGATAACCACCTGGCGTTATGCCCGACCGTGCGGTGACTGGACCGGTGAAAAAACACCGCCGGGCCGATGTGACATCGACCCGGCGGGGTATGGAGAACCGATTCAGATCGGGTTGACCACCAGCAGCTTCGCCCAGTACTCGGCGGCGCCGGGCCCGAGAATCGGCAGCAGGTAATCGAACAGGATGTAGGACACGTCTTCACCTCCACACACCGAATCGACACATCCTCGGCGCGTCAAACCGTGTGCGACCCTATCACGCCAGTGAGGTACATCACTGTATCTTCGGCGCGCTGGCGCGCGCGGGGGGTGGGGCCCCCAGGTGGCCCAGCGGAGGGGGGGGGCGGCGCCGACGAAGCGAGGGCGGGGCACCGGCGGCGGGGGCCCCGGGCAGCGCCACCCACCCCCCCCCCAACCAAACACCAACCACGCCCCCGGGGCGGCGCGGG
>NZ_JARWPM010000131.1 GCF_029869215.1 Nocardia carnea | reverse complement strand
TGATGGTCAGCGGCGAGGGGGGCGGGGGGTGTGTCTTTCCTCCGTTCCGGGTCGGGGTTCGGGCCCCGCCCGCCACCGGCCGGCGCCGCCCCCCAAACCGGGCCCAACAACAACCCGGGGCGCGCGGGCCCCGGGGGTTCTTCAGTGCCGGGTCTGTGTTGTGCCTGCTCAGGCGACGCTGGTCAGCCGGCGGGGGCGGCGGGCCCGCGCGACCGACGACCGCACGGCGGCACCGAGCGCGACCACCGGCGGGACCCAGCGGGCCTCGTCGGGGGAGACACCCCAGTTCGCCGAACCGGCCGACAGGTGGGTGGGCGGCAGCGGGATGCCGGCACCGTCGGTGTGCACGACCGCGCCCGCGGCGCGCAGCGCCTCGACGGCCCGCTCGGCCTTCGCCATCCCGGTGACCAGGTGGATCTCCCGGCGCTCGGCGCCCGGGATCTCGATCACCGGGCCGGTCAGGTTGTTCGCCCGCAGGTACCGGCGTACCGACGCGGCCAACTCCCCGGTGACCTCGACGGCGGACAGGTCGGCATCGGTGATCAGGCACAGGCCGTTGGTCGTTTCGGCGATCGTCCAGCCACGCTGGACGTAATCCCGCGCGGCCGCGGACTTGGCGCCCGCCGAGACGGAACCCGAAAACGTCGTACGCACTGTCATCTCCATTCCCCGGTATCGATCAGCTCCGGCTTTCATGGGTCGTATCGGTGCCGGGTCCCCGTGGTGTTACGCCGTTCCAGCGAATTTTTTCGACTGTCGGGTACGTCTCACTTCTCTGCTCGTGCGTATAGCCGCGGCGGCCGCCGCGGAGCGTGGTCACGGTTGGCTTCCCCGCCGGAATCCGGGGAGGATCCCGGTATGGCCAGTGAGTCAGCGGACGAGTCCCCGAGAACCGGCCCGGCCGCAGCCGGGGCGCCTGGGCCGGCGGCTGAGCCGGCACCGGACGGCGGTCCCGACCCGGAACCGCCGGGCGAGGACATTACCGCCGAACCGGCGGCTCGGCGAATCCGGCGGAAACTGCCCTGGCGGGCCGGGGCGCGGGCGCCCTGGGGCGCGGAGGCGGTGGCGCAACGGTTGGTGGCCGCCGACGGTGCGGACGACGGCGAGCGCCGCGGCGCGGGCGGCTTCCGGCGATGGGCCGGCGAAGCCGTGGGCGGATTGCTGGACATCCAGTTCCGCCGCCCCGCGACACGGACGCTGCTGCCGTTGGTCTATCTCCTCGGGCTGGCGTTCGCGGTGGCCGCCCCGATCGTGGTGACGGTGCTGGCGTGGGGGGTTTCCGCGCTGCTGGGTGTGCTGGCGGCGGTATTCGCGATCCCGCTGGCGGTGACCATCGCGGCCGCGGTGCGCCTGTTGCTGGAGTTCCTGGTGAACGCGTCCCGGCTGGCCACGCGGGTGGAGCACATCAGCGATATGGCCGACGATCTGTTCCAGGTGCTGTCGGAGGTGGCGGAACCGATGAGCCAGCTGTCCGAGGACGTGCGGGCCGTCCAGTTCTGGCGTTTCCGCCGCGGCTCGCGGAAATGAGCCGGGCCCGGCTCGCTCGGCGGGCGGATGCGTAGCGCCGCGCCGCCGGTTCCGGTCGTCGCCGCTTACCGGATGGTGAGGTCGCGCAATCGGGGGGCCGCGGCGTCCTTCGCGGAGCGGAGGTAGGCCAGCCGCTGCCCGTCGCGACCCAGTTCCGGCCAGTCGATGGCGAGATCGGGGTCGAAGGCGTCCAGGTCGTGGTCGTATTCGGGGCTGTACTCGAGCGAGCACAGGTAGGTGAGGACGGATTCGTCGGCCAGCGCGAGGACCGCGTGGCCGAGCCCCTCGGAGAGGAAGACCGACCGCCGGTCCTCATCGTCGAGCAGCACACTGTCCCACCGGCCGAAAGTGGGGGAGGCCGGGCGCAGATCCACCACCACGTCGAGGAACGCACCGCGGACACACGTGACGTATTTCGCCTGGCCGGGCGGATCGTCGGTGTAGTGGATACCGCGCAGCACCCCGGCCGCGGAGACCGAGGTGTTGGCCTGCAGCAGATCGAACGTGCGGCCGGTGGCCTTCTCGAATTCCGCGGCCCGGAAGGTTTCGGCGAAACTACCCCGCTCGTCACCGTGGACCTTCGGCGTGAAGACCCAGGCGCCGGGGATCGCCATCTCACTGATCCGCATCTACCCACTCACCAAGTTCGTCCGTGCTCGAGCAACTCGAGCAGATACTTACCGTAGCCGGAGCGGGTGAGCGGGTCGGCGAGCAGGCACAGCTGTTCGTCGTCGATATAACCCATCCGCCAGGCGACCTCCTCCGGCACGCCGATCTTCAGACCCTGGCGTTCCTCGATGGTGCGGACGTAGTTGGCGGCGTCGAGCAGGGAGTCGAAGGTGCCGGTATCGAGCCAGGCGGTACCGCGGGCCAGGACATCGACGGCGAGCCGGCCCGCTTCCAGATAGGCCCGGTTGATATCGCTGATCTCGTATTCGCCGCGCGCCGACGGGGTGAGACCGCGGGCGATCTCCACCACGTCGTTGTCGTAGAAGTACAGCCCCGGCACCACATAGTTCGAGCGCGGCACCTTCGGCTTCTCCTCGATGGAGATGGCCTGGCCGTCGGCGAATTCGACGACACCGTAGGCGGTGGGGTCGGAGACGCGGTAGGCGAAGATGGCCCCACCGTCGATATCGGCGAACCGGCGCAGGCTGGTGCCCAGGCCGGGGCCGTGAAAGATGTTGTCGCCCAGCACCAGCGCGGCGCCCTCGGTGCCGATATGGTCCGCGCCGAGGACGAAGGCCCGGGCGATACCGTCGGGAACCGGTTGCACCACATAGGTGATGGAGATCCCGAACTGCGAGCCGTCGCCGAGCAACCGGGCGAACGATTCGGCGTCTTCGGGGGTGGTGATCACCAGGATGTCCCGGATACCGGCCAGCATGAGGGTGGACAGCGGGTAGTAGACCATCGGCTTGTCGTACACCGGGACCAGCTGTTTGCTCACCCCGCGCGTGATCGGATGCAAACGCGACCCGGTGCCGCCCGCCAGAATGATTCCGCGCATGTTCGGTCAGTGTGCCAGCAGGTGCGCCGCAGCGCGTGCCGCGGTCCCCGAACCGCGCGGTGGCTGCACGGTGTGGAGCTGCGGACCGTGCAGGCTCGGCGCCGGGCACGACCGGCGGTTTCGCCCACGGCCTCGGGCGGGGCGGTGGTCCACGGCGTTTCGTTTCGGTCACAACGGGTACCCGGACGAAATGAGGGTGTTACACGATCCGGTCCACAGCAATTTCGGAATTTTCACGCGGATTCGGTAGCAGCCCGATATCTGTGCCCGGCGGTGTGGCCGGAGTATCCGTAGTGAACCGACGCCCTCGTGATTCGACGAGTTCGAAGAAGAGGTTGAGAGGGGATAGGTTTTGTCGATGTTGGTGTCAGAATCGAGAAGTCGGAACCCGGATAAAGGTTATATCGCCCTGCTGGGCTGGAGTTTGAATGCGGTGGAAGCGGTGGACCGTTTCGACCGGCGTTACGTCGTCGTCGCACCCGAATGGGTGGCGGATTACTGTGCCGAGAACGGCATCCCCTACCTGCCCTGGAATTTCGAGCGGCTCAACGACCGGTCCATGGAGATCGCCGAGACCCTACGAGACATGGGTGTGGACGTGGCCATTCCCATCTTCGAGGAAACAGTGGAATGGGCCGGTGCCATCAACTCGGTGCTGATGGACAATCCGCGCCTTTTCGGGCAGGCGATGCTGCTGCGCGACAAAGCGCTGATGAAGCGGCGTGCGCAGCTCGGTGGAATCCGTGTCGGAATCTTCGAGGAAGCCCACGAACGCGACGATGTGATCCGCTTTCTGAAGCGGGTGAACCAGACCCTGTTGAAACTCGACGGCGACCCCAACGACCCCATTCATGTCAAAGCCTTCGACAAGGCGGGTTGTCTGGGGCATCGGGTCATTCGTACGCCCGACGAGATCGATACGATTCCGGATGACGAGTTCCCGATGTTGATGGAATCGCATCTGGACGGCTGGGAATTCGCGGTGGAAGCGTGGATTCACAACGGGAAGATCCGGTTCCTGAATATTTCGGAGTACGTCACACTCGGATATTCGGTATTCGTCCCCGCTACGCCAGAATTGGAAAAATACCGGCCGGAGATCACGCGTCAGGTCGAAAAGCTGGTGAAAACATTCGATATCGAATTCGGGTTCGTGCACCCGGAGTACTTCGTCACCAGTGACGGGGAGATGTACTTCGGTGAGGTCGCCTACCGTCCGCCCGGCTTCAAGGTTTTCGAACTGCTGGAGCGGGCGTACGGTTTCAACGCCTACCACGCCCTGGTGATGGCCTTCGATCCGAAGACCACCGAGGACGAGTTCGAGGGTTTCTTCCCGCGCCCGGTGGTGGACGCGAAGGGCCACGCAGGCTGCTTCGGGGTTTATCCGCGCAGGCGAGTGGTAAACCAGTTGTCGATACCTCCGGAGACGGAGGATCACGACTATTTCGAAACGCACGAGCTCACCGAGCCATTGACCGAGAAAGTGACCAAACGTACGGCCTTCGGAAACCATTGGGGACTGTTGTACTTCTTCGGTGACGACCCGTACACTCTGCGGGATCTGCTGAAGCGACAGGAAGAGCTGGATTTCTACATCTGATTCGTTCGGCAGTATTCGCGTATGAGCGAGGCGTGACCGCGCAGGTCCTCGTTCCTGGCGCAATGGACACTGATCACGGGGAGGATCCTCCTTTGACCCCACTCAGCGGCGACGGGGCAACTCTCGACAGACGCCTGGCCATGTTGGACGAGGCGACGGAATCGCTCGCCGTCACCAGCGATTTCGGCAAGCATCTCAAACTGTCGAGGGTTCTCGCGGCGCTGCGGCGAGTCATGGTGCTGCCCGGCGGCTGTGCGGCGATCCGGTCGCGGGCGGCGCGACTGGAGGCGGCCGGGTTGTTCTACGGCACGGATTGGGCGCAACCGCAGATCCTGATCCCGTCGCTGAGCACCGGTTCCCTGCGCAGCGCCAATGCCGACACGGTGGTCTTGGAAACGGTGAGCGATCTGCGGCTGCTGGCAGTGGCCAAGGGTGAATACGTGCATCCGAAGATCTCCGCGGAACAGGCCGACCATCACCTCTCCCAGGTGCTGGCCATGAATCTCACGCTGCTGTTCAGCCCGCCCAGCGAGGCCGAGCGTACGCAGCAGGGCCGGATGGCGCAGGTTTCGCGAGAACTGCTGCGTCATCTGGTCGAGGAGATCGGCTACGAGAAGGTGCTGGAGAACCTGGTCGACGAGATCTGGCGGATTCTGCGCCAGCGGCCGATCCAGGTGGAACCGGTGAAACGGATGATCACCCAGATCGCGGTCGCGCGGACCAATCCCGATATCGATCTGGGTGCCGCCGGGCTCGGCGCCGACCGGCTGATCAGCAGCCTGTACGGCACCACCGAGGCATGCCGGGAGGACCCCGGCGTGGAGGTGTATCGCGCGCGACTGGAAACGATGGACGACAGCGCGCTGCAGTACGAGACCGCGGGTTTCGCCCGGTCCATGCACGACACCGGCCTGGTGTCGCCGTATCACGCGGTGCTCGTGCGTTTCTTGCTGACCAAGGGCGAATACCTGCTCGGGGAGGCGCTGGGCCTGTCCAGTACCGGGCGGGAATGCCTCCTGTGCTACCACGAATTGGTGCGCCGGCTCATCGACTGCGCCGTGCACGTCGACACCGCGCAATGTATCTACGGAATAGCGTTGCTGCTCGAGCGCGGCATTCTGTATCAGCCGCCGGTCGCTCCGGCGTTGTGGCGCCAGCTGTCGCTGCGGTTGTCGCCGTACGCGCGGCAGCGGCTGACCCAGGCCTTCGGGCCGGATCCGGACCCGACAGCCCGGCTGCTCGCGGGCACGCTGTCGATGCTCGGCCAACCGCTGGGGGTCGGGCAGGGCGACAACCCGACCTGCCAGTCCGCCCGGGCACTGTCGATGTGGGCCTACAACGACCCCGACTATCTACTGCAAACCCTGGCCTGGGCGGCGCGCGACGACGAGATCATCATGCATTTCGAGGGCCGCCCGCTCTCCTCGCGCGACAGCGCGTCCGGGGTGGCCACCAAACTGCCGGTCGATCTGGACCCGGTATCGCTGCTGGTGGTGCCGCATCTGGACCGGATCTACGCGGAAATGGGCCGGCAGGTGGCCGACCGGGAAGGCGATCCGCATCGCTGGGTGAACCCGGAATTCCACGGCTGGTGGTCCGGCCGGGGGTTCCGGATCAACGTCGACGTGGCCACCGGACAGCTCACCGACCTGGACGAATTCCTGCGCCACTTCTACGCCAGCTACCACCCGTTCCACAACGGCAACCAGCCGCTGATCCACCCGCAGCCGGCCGGGGTCGCGGTCACCGACAGTGCCGCCCGTTTCGTGGGCTGGCATGCGATCACGATCCTGCGGGTCGCACTGGATCCGCAGGAACGGATGCGGGTCTACTTCTACAACCCGAACAACGACAGCGGCCAGGACTGGGGCGACGGGGTCGTGGTCGGGACGGCCGGGCACGGCGAACGCTTCGGCGAGGCCTCCCTGCCGTTCGAACAATTCGCTTCCCGGCTCTACATCTTCCACTTCGACCCGCTGGAGGCCGGCGAACCGGCCTCGGTCGACCGCGCGGAACTGGATCAGGTGGTGGGCTACGTGCACCGCAGCTGGGGAGCGGACCGCCTCCCCGCGGCGTGATCGGTCAGTCCCGGTAGCGCTCGGTCAGTTTCGTGAATTCGTCCAGCTCGCGCAGTGTGTCTGCTTCCGGTTGGGTTTCCAGCCGAAGCGTTACTCGTTCCACTCCCGCTTCGGCGTAGGCGTCGAGTACCGCCGGGTCGGCGGGGGCGGGGGTGACGGTGACCGGCAGTTCGCTACGGGTGAACTCCGCCAGCTGAGCCGGCACCGCGGCCGGGTCCGACACCCCGTTGGGTATCCACCCGACGCCGTGCCGGAGCGCGCGTTGCGCCGCTGCTTCGCCGCCCCCGATGAAAATCGGCGGATGCGGCTGCCGGTGGGGTTTCGGCCAAGCGTACATAGGGTCGAAATCCACGAATTTCCCATGGTATTCGGCGAGGTCGTCGGTCCAGATGCGGATAATCGCCTCGAGCTGTTCGTCCAGCAGGGCCCCGCGGGTCCGCGGGTCGGTACCGTGGTCGGCCATCTCCTCACGGTTCCACCCGACGGCCACCCCGAAGACCGCCCGGCCGCCGGAGATGTGGTCGAGGGTGGCGACCTCCTTTGCGGTGTGTATGACATCGCGCTGAATCAGCAGCGTAACGCCGGTACCGAGCAACAGCCGATCGGTGACCGCCGCGATCGACCCGAGCGCTACGAAGGGATCCAAGGTGCGGAAATATACCCGGGGGAGGTCACCGCCCGCGGGATACGGGGTACGCCGGCTCGCGGGGATATGCGAATGTTCCGCCAGGAACAGCGATTCGAACCCACGCTCCTCCAGGGCGGGTCCGAGCACGGTACCGCTGATTCCCTCGTCGGTCAGGAAGGTGTTGACACCGATTTTCATAGCGGTGCAAACCCGGCTCCCCTCGCGATTATTTCGCTCTGCGGCACGAACCGCCGTCCTGCCCCGCTCCGCAGCCAGGACGTACAGTGAACCGGTGCGACTTCTCGTGACCGGCGGAGCCGGGTTCATCGGAGCCAACTTCGTCCACCAGACCGTCACCGAGCGCCCGGAGGTGACGGTCACCGTGCTGGACGCCCTCACCTACGCCGGTAACCGTGCCTCACTCGACCCGGTCGCCGACCGTATCGATTTCGTGCACGGCGATATCGCCGATCTGGATCTGGTGGACGAGCTGGTCAGCGGGGTGGACGCGGTCGTCCATTTCGCCGCCGAATCGCATAACGACAATTCACTGACCGAACCGTGGCCGTTCGTGCAGACCAACGTGGTCGGGACCTACGCGCTGTTGCAGGCGGTCCGGCGGCACAATGTGCGCTACCACCACGTGTCCACCGACGAGGTGTACGGCGACCTCGCCGCCGACAGCCCGGCGTTCACCGAACGCACCCCGTACAACCCGTCGAGTCCCTATTCGGCCACCAAGGCCGCCGGCGATATGCTGGTCCGCGCCTGGGTCCGGTCGTTCGGTATCAAGGCCACGCTGTCGAACTGCTCGAACAATTACGGCCCGTACCAGCATGTCGAGAAGTTCATCCCGCGCCAGATCACCAACCTGATCGAC
The DNA here is from genome assembly GCF_029869215.1 of Nocardia carnea. Taxonomy (GTDB): domain Bacteria; phylum Actinomycetota; class Actinomycetes; order Mycobacteriales; family Mycobacteriaceae; genus Nocardia; species Nocardia carnea_B. The sequence continues at coordinate 33,988 of NZ_JARWPM010000131.1, read as the reverse complement.
GGGGTGCGCCCGCGGCTGTACGGCGGTGGCCACCAGATCCGCGACTGGATCCACGTGGACGACCACAACCGTGCGGTATGGGCGGTCCTGCAGCACGGCCGGATCGGCCAGACGTATCTGATCGGGGCCGACGGCGAACTCGACAACCGCACCGTGGTCGAACTACTGCTCGCCGAATTCGGCCGCGCACCCGACGATTTCGATTTCGTCACCGATCGGGCCGGCCACGACCAGCGCTACGCGATCGACGCGACCCTGCTGCGCGAAGAACTCGGCTGGACCCCCCGCTACGCGGACTTCCGCGCCGGCCTCGCCGCGACCGTTGCCTGGTACCGGGACAACGAGTCCTGGTGGCGCCCCGCCAAAGCCGCCACCGAACGCGCCTACACCGAAGCCGGCGAACAGACGATCACCCCCTGATCCGCCCCTGCCCAGTCCACCCTCGGGACCCTTTCCCCGGATATCCATGGGTGGGGCCCGCCCCTGGTCTGGAGCGACGGAGCGGGGGAGCGAAGCGGAGGAGCGGAGGAGTGAAGACCAGGGGTTAATAGGGCCCCACCCTCGAGCCGCGGAGCGGCTCCAAAAACACAGCCCGCCCCCTTCGCGGATTGTCCTACCCCGATCGCGGAATCGACCCAGCGGTCCACCCCGATCCCAGGACCACCGCACCCCGGGCCTCGTCGCCGGAGCCTATGCCCAGATGTAAATGTGGTACTTCGCCACCGTGCTGACCAGCGCAATCGTCGTGGCGACCACAATCGTCACCGCGGCCCCCCGGCCGGGTTCACGATCGCCCGGACCGCGCAACCGGAACGGCATCCACCGCAGCAGTACCGCGAACGCCACGATGGCCAGCGGAATGAAGTACCGGCCCTGGACGCCGTCGATGATGTAGTAGCCGACCGGTGTGAACGACATGTAGAGCGTCACGTAGATCATCGCGACACTGGCCGCCACGGTCAGCGCGACCACCAGGGTCCGCCGGAAATCCGGGCGGGTGAGCCGTTCGGCGGTTCCCACGCTCACCGCGAAGGCGAGCAGGCAGGTCACGATGGCGGTCGCCGGGACGTTCACGTAGGAGAAGCCGAGCTCCCCGAAGAATTCGGTGAACCATTCGTGGTCGCGGCGCAGGATGCTTTCCCAGAAGGTCCGCAGGAAGCCGAACGGATCGGTGAGGATCCCGGTCAGCTGTTCGCCGGTATCGACCGTGTACCACTGGTGCCGCGGGCGCATCAGGCTGGTGCCCTCACCGGTCGGGGCGGCGATTTTCATCCACACCGCGAAGCCCACGGCGCCGAGCGCGGCGCAGATCCAGGTGATCCAGCGGCGCCATCCGGCCAGGCCCATCCGCTCGGCCGGGATCAGCACCACCAGCATCGCGAGCAGAACATAGGTCGGTTTGCACAGTGGCAGCAGGATCGCGCAGGCCAGCACCGCGACTGTTTCGATGCGCCCCAGCCGGTCACCGAGGAACAGCCCCTTCACCAGCAGCGCGGAGACCAGCAGCGCGAGCGCGTTGGTGAGCGTATCGGCGGTGATGGTGCCGGCCTGGAACACCGCGATCGGCAGCACCGCCACGGTGAACGCCAGCCATTGGATGCGGTGTGCCCGCAGTGTCCACAGCGCGAAACCCACCACCAGCAGGTAGGCGGCCAGACCCGAGAGCCTGGTCAGCCGGACCATGGTGCCGGCGTCGGCATCCACCAGTTCGGCGAGCCGGATACCGATGGCGTTCGGGATATAGGGCACCGCCGAATAGGCCGCGGTATTGGTGAACCACACCGTTTTCCGCTCGTCGGTGATCGGTGCGTCGCTCAGCCGCTGATAGGTTTCCGGCTCGGCGACCATGGGATACGGTTCGCCCGGATTGTGCGTGTAGTCGTCGAGCGCGAAGCCCATCAGCGCTTCGACCGCCGCCGGTACCTCGCCGCCGTAGGCGACACCGCGACCGTCCTCGATCTCGGTGGGGGTCAGGCCGCCTTGGGATACCTGGTAGGCGCGGCCGAACTGGGTCAGCTCGTCGTGTCCCCAGAACGGCGGGCTCATCACCGCGAACACCAGGCCGAAGATCCCGGCCAGCAGGACGAAGGCCACCGTGGCGGGGCCCGCCCGGTGCACGACGGCCCGGCCGGCCCGCGCCGGTCCGGCCAGGGCGGTACGGCCCGCGGCCCGCTCGGTGCCGGCGGGGCGGGTCTCGGTATCGGCGGTCAACGGATGTCCCCGGCCACGGGATCCGGCTGGGGTTCACCGGACGCGAGGGCCGGGCGGGGGGCGGCCGGGGCCGCGTAGCGCAGGTAGATCAACCGCGCGGCCTCGTGCCGGGAACGGCGGATACCGTCCAGGATCAGGCCCGCGGTCCAGGCCAGGAAACCGACCAGCAGCAGCGTGCACGCGAGGAACAGGGTGGGGAAGCGCGGCACGGTATGGGATTCGTAGTATTCCGCGATGATCGGGATGGTCAGCACCACCGACAGGAGCCAGCTGAGGGTACCGAACAGGCCGTAGAACGCGACCGGCCGTTCGTGCCGGGCCAGGCCGAAGATGAGCGCCAGGATTTTGAATCCGTCGTGATAGGTGCGCAGTTTGCTCTCACTGCCCGCGGGGCGGTCGCGGAAGCCGACCGGTACCGCGGTCTGCGGCACCCGCAAATGCAGCGAATGCACCGTGAGTTCGGTTTCGATCTCGAATTCCCGGGATACGGCGGGAAAACTCTTGACGAAGCGGCGGGAGAACACCCGGAAACCGCTCAGCATATCTTCGACGTTCTCGCCGAAAACCTTGCCGACCACGCCGTTGAGCACCTTGTTACCGGTTTCGTGCCCGGCCCGGTAGGCCGACCCGCCCACATCCTGTTTCCGGACGCCGAGGACATGGTCGAACGGGCCCGAGAGCAAGGTTTCGATCATCGCCGGCGCCGCGGACGCCTCGTAGGTGTCGTCGCCGTCGATCATGAGGTACACATCGGCCTCGATATCGGCGAAGGCACGGCGGACGACATTGCCCTTGCCCTTGGCCAGTTCCGTGCGCACGATGGCGCCGGCGGCGCGGGCCTTCTCGGCGGTGGCATCGGTACTGAGATTGTCGTACACGTACACGACAATTCCGGGAACCGCGGCCTTGAGGTCGGTGACGACCTTGGCGACCGATGCTTCTTCGTTGTGGCACGGGACCACGGCGGCAATAAGGAGATCGGTGGAGTCCACCTGGTCAAATCCTCGAAATCGACGGATATGGGAACACCGGGAGAGTACCGGGTGCCTGCCGGGAACGATGGCTCAGGTCACTGCGGTACCGTCGGCGCGTGTCATCTGGTGAGTCGTCGGCCGTGGTCGACACCGGCGCGCCGGCCTCCCGTTCACTGACCGAACGGGTGCGGGCGGGGCTGCGGCAGAGTGCGGCGTTCCTGGTCGTCGGTGTGATCGGCTTCGTGGTCGATGCGGGAACCTACAACCTGCTGGTCTTCGATCTCGGTTTCGGCGACGAGATCGGGGCGATGCACGGCGCGCCGCTGCCTGCCAAGATCATCGCTATCGCGGTCGCCACCGTGGTGACCTATTTCGGCAACAAGTGGTGGACCTTCTCGCACAAGCAGACCGGCAGCCCCGTCCGCGAATATGTGCGGTACGCGGTGATCAATGTGATCGCGATCGGTCTGCAGCTGGGTTGCCTGGGCTTTTCGCGCTATGTGCTGGAGCTGTCCAGTCCGCTTGCCGACAATATTTCCGGAACGCTGATAGGTCAGATCGTCGCGGTGGTCTTCCGGTATTGGGCCTATGACAAGTTCGTGTTTACGGGAGAACGCGATCAGGGAACGACCAGACAGGCGACCGGCGTGGGGGATTGATATCCTCGGGCGCGCCGCGAACCGTACTCAGGGACATGTCGGTCCCGTCGGCACGATCTAGGATTTCGAGGACTTCATGGACCAGTCGGCTATGCAGGCCGTTACCGAGACGAACGAACACTCTGCGGTCGCACCCGAATCGCTGCGCGCCGAACACCACCGGGCACCGGACCGCCTGGTACTCGCGCGGGGCATCTTCACCGGACCGTCGCCGCGGATCAGTGACGAGCTGTACGTGGTGGTCCGCGGTCGCGCCACCCGCGACCGGTTGAGCCTGCACCTGGAAAAGGGTGCCACCGCGCATACCAACACCTACTTCGGCCGTTTCGCCGCCAGCTACTGGCAGCGCTGGACCGTGGTGACCGAGGTGCGGGCGACCATGACGCTGCACGTCGGCAAACAGGCCAGGGTGCGGATAGTGGCCTCCGATATCGCCGGGCACCGTCGTATCGTCGGCAGCGCCGATGTCACCGCGAGCGGTCCGGTGACGCTGACGGCGCCGCTGGACCAGTACGTCGACGGCGGCGCCCTGTGGCTGGAGTTCGACGCGGTCGGCGGCGAGCTGGCCGTGTCCGATCTCACCTGGACCGCCACCGCGCCCGATACCGTGCGCCCGGTCGCCATCGCCATCTGCACCTTCAACCGGGCCCGGGACTGCGCGGAAACCGTCGCGGCGCTGGCCTCCGATCCGACCGTACTCGGCGCACTCGACGCGGTATACGTGGTGGATCAGGGCACCGACCTGGTCGAGAACCAGCCGCGCTACCAGGAAACCCGGCCGGCGCTGGGCGAGAAACTGCGCTATATCCGCCAGCCCAACCTGGGCGGTGCCGGCGGTTTCACCCGCGGCCTCTATGAGGTGTCGGCGGCCAACGAGCACGCCGACGTCATCCTCATGGACGACGATATCCTCTGCGAACCCGAGACCGTGCTGCGGTTGCAGGCCTTCGCCAACCTCACCGTGGAACCGACCCTGGTCGGCGCGCAGATGCTCTTCCTGCTCAACCCCGACTATCTGAACGTCGGGGCCGAGGAGGTGCATCTGGACAAGCTGATGCACGGCCAGAAGGTGCCCAAGGCGCTGCGCAACACCAGCATGCTGAAGAAGAACCAGGAGCGCCGGGTCGACGCCGGTTACAACGCCTGGTGGACCTGCCTCATCCCCGCCGAAGTGGTGCAGAAGATCGGGCTGCCGTTGCCGATCTTCTTCCAGTGGGACGACGTGGAGTACGGGGTGCGCGCCCGCGAACACGGGTTCGTCACCGTCACGCTGCCGAACGCGGCGGTCTGGCACGCCGACTTCTACTGGAAGGATTTCGACGACTGGGCCCGCTACTTCAGCACCCGTAACTCGCTGATCGTCGGCGCCATGCACACCGACCTGGACGCCGACGCCATCTCCAAACAGCTGTTCCGCAATATCGCGGAGTACCTGGTGGGGATGCAGTACGGGCTCGCGCACACCACCCTGCAGGGGATCGAGGACTTCCTGGAAGGTCCTAAGATCCTGCGCGACGGCGGCACCGAGGTGCTGCGCCGGGCCCGCACCAGCCGCGCCGACTACCCGGAAACCGTGAAACATCCGGCCGCCACCCCACCGGTGAACTCCGCCGATATCCGGGTACGCCGGGCCGGTGGGGAACCCAGCCGGCTACTGGCGGTGCTGGTCAAGCGGGCGATTCAGCAGTGGACCGGCCGGGTGCAGTACGGGCTGGTCGGTGTGACCCGCGAGGACGCGCACTGGTGGCATGTCTCGCTGTTCGACCATGTGGTCGTCACCGACGCCTCGCAGTCGGGTGTGCGGGTGCGCAAGCGGGACAAGGCGCGGGCGCGCGCCTTGCTGCTGCGCACGCTGCGGGTGCTACGCCGGTTGCGTAAGGAACTGCCGACCTTGCAGGAGCGCTACCGCAGCGCCCACGCCGAGCTCACCAGCCGCGAGAACTGGGAGCGGCTGTACGGGATCGACGGCACCAAGCGCTGACGCCGCGGACCGGTCGCCCCCGGCGACGGTTCCCGCTCGGACGAATCCGGTCCGGCGGCTGCGCACCACAGCCGCCGGACGGGCCGCCGCTTCCGGGCCGGGCGACCGGAAACACCTCGGTGCCGATGCCGGCGGCGGCGAGATGGTCTCGATTACTCCCCGGATCCGCGGTCCGATGTTGCCGGCGCGCCGCGTGCAGGCTTGCGCCACCGGCTCGGCATCCGGGCCGGGCCCAAGCTCAGAGGAAGAGGTCGGTGGTGAGCGGCCCGTCACCGGGAGTGACCCGGTATTTGTCCAGGTCGGTGATGCCGTGGGCGGCGAGCACATCGTCGTCGATGAAGAAATTGCCGGTGGTCTCGGCGGCCGGTGCGGTGAGCACCAGGTAGGCGGCGTCGGCGTAGATATCCGGGGTGCGCGAGGTGCTCACCATCTCCTCGCCGCCGAGCAGGTTGCGCACCGCGGCGGTGGCGATGGTGGTGCGCGGCCACAGCGAATTCACGCCGATACCGTCGGCTTTCAGTTCCTCCGCCAAACCCAGTGTGGTCAGCGACATTCCGTACTTGGCGATGGTGTAGCCGAGCGAGGAGCCGGCCCATTTCGGGTCGAGGTTGAGTGGCGGCGACAGCGTGAGGATATGCGGATTACGCCCGGCCGCAGCGGATTTGCGCAGCTCCGGGATGCAGAGCTTGGAGAGCAGGAAACTGCCGCGGCAGTTGATGTCCTGCATCAGGTCGTATTTCTTCATCGCCAGCGCGTCGGTGGGCGAGAGGTCGATGGCGGACGCGTTGTTCACCACGATATCGATTCCGCCGAAGCGTTCGGTGGTCTGCCGGACCGCTTCGGCCACCGATTCGTCGACCCGGATATCGCCCACGAACGGCAGTACCGTCCCGCCCGCGGCCTCGATTTCCGCCGCCGCGGTGTGGATGGTGCCGGGCAGTTTGGGATGCGGCTGATCGGTCTTGGCGATCAAGGTGACGTTCGCGCCGTCGGCGCCGGCCCGCTTGGCGATCTCCAGGCCGATACCCCGGCTGCCGCCGGACATGATCATCGTCCGCCCGCTCAGCGGTTTGTCTCCCGTTGCCGTCATGGCGTGCCCTTCTGTCGTCGCGGCCGCCGCCGCGCGGTGACCACGCAGACGACGCATGCGTTCCGAGCGTAGGCAAGGGGCTGTGCCTTGCCCAGAGGGCGCGCGATCACCGCAGGTAGTACGGCCGGTTCGAGTAGCCGGGCGCACGGGTCGGGTCCGCACCCGTTCCCATGCCGGGCCCGGCGGACGGCCGTGCCGATCCACCGGGCGACAGCTCACATCGAGGCGATCATCACCAGATTCAGCAGGATGATCAACGCGGCGAGGGCCCACGAGATGTAGACGAACAGGATGCCGGGCGTCTTCTGCGGAACCGGCCCGATGGCGCCGTTCATGAAGATGATCGCGGGTGTCCGGTAGTAGTAACGGACACCCTGCCCCGGCTGCACCGACACGCTGGTTTCGGCCGGCATATCGAACAGGATCCACGGTGTCGTCACCCGGACGTGATACATACCCGCCCCGACCGGGATATGGTTCGGTCCCCATCGGGTGTTCGGTACCTGCTGCCCGTTCACCTGGATCTTCGGCTTGGTGAGCGCGAAGAGGAAGGCCAGCGGGAAATACGAGCAGTCCACCGTGAGCCCGGGCGGATCGTTCGGTGCCGGCTGTCCGGGATGCTGACCGTACGGCCCCGGCTGACCGCCCGGCCCGAACTGCGCCGGTGGCTGCCCGACCGGCTGCGGGTACGGTCCGCTCTGGAACTGCGGTTGCCCCATCGGCTGGGCGGGCGGGCCGCCCGGGAACTGCGGTTGTGCGGGCGACTGCCCGAAACCGCCCTGCGGCGGTGCGCCCCACTGCTGCTGTGGTCCCCCTGGTTGCGGTGGCTGCCCACCCGGTGGCGGAACCGGCGGCGCGAACTGTGGTTGCGGCGCCGGGTACTGGCCGGGTGCGGGCATGCCCTGTGGCGGCTGGCCGCCGGGGTAACTCATCGATCTCCTCCCGAATCATGCTGATTGCCAGCCGAACCTACCCGGTCGGGAGGAAACTCTCGCATCCGCCGTCAAGCGCCATTACGAAAAAGGTGACGGGTATGCCACACCGGGGTGCTACGGGCCTATTCCGGTTTCTGGAATTGCTCGTTGCGGCCGAGGCTGCGCAGCTGGAACCACTCGCGCAACCCCGCCGGGTCGCGGCGGGTCACCAGGAAGAACCAGGAGAAACGAATCCATTCCTGCGGCAGCAGCTTTCGCATACCGGGCTGGGACATGAGATAGCCACGGTTGCGGTAGGTGAAATACCGTTTCACCGGATCGTCCGGGTACTGGGTGTGCATCCGCCCGCCCAGGATCGGTTTGAACTCGGCGGCACCGTTGGGATGCAGATACGCCGTTTGCAGACAGGTACCGAAGGGTAATCCGGAGCGCACCAGCCGCCGGTGCACCTCCACCTCGTCCCCGCGCACGAACAGCCGCAGATCCGGGACCCCGATCACATCCACGGCCTGCGCCGAGATCAGCGCACCGTTGAACAACGAGGCGATACCGGGCAGGAAATCGTCGGAGCCGAGCTCGGAACGCCGCCGCCGCCACACCAGCCCGCGACGCAGGGGAAACGCCAGCCGGTCCGGTTCGTCGATATCGCACACCACCGGCGAAACCTCCACGAGTTCGTGGCGGCGGGCGCAATCGAACAGCGTGGTGAGTACATCCGGACCGTCGGGGCGGCCGTCGTCATCGGCCAGCCACACCCAGTCCGCGCCCAGACTCAGCGCGTGCAGCATGCCCAGCGCGAACCCGCCGGCACCGCCGAGATTGTGCGCCGAACCGAGGTAGGTGGTCGGCACCGGCTGGTCGGCAACGAGTTCGGCTACCTCGCCCTCGTTACCGTTGTCGACCACGATCAGGTGATCGACCGGACGGGATTGGGTCGCCACGGCTTTCAGCGATTCGGCGAGCAGATCGCGCCGTTTATGCGTCACCACCACGGCGATGACGGTGGCGTCCGTGCTGTAGTTCACGGCCGGCAGGGCCCCCGCTGCCGCCTCCGGGCCTGACTCGCTCATGCTGTGCTGATCGGGCATGAGCGAGGGCCCTTCGTGGTTACGCTCCGCTGCCGCCTCCGGGCCTGACTCGCTCATGCTGTGTTCACCGGGCATGAGCGAGGGCCCTTCGTGGTTACGCTCCGCTGCCGCCTCCGGGCCTGACTCGCTCATGCCTGATTTCTCTCCAGTTCTCGTTCGCCGTCGGCTGCCTGCGGCTCGGGCTCGCCGGCTCCGGTGGCGGAAGTACCGGCCTTCTCGGCCTCCAGTTCCCGCAGCACCGCCGCTACATGATTACCCGCGTCGGGGCCCTCGTAGGCGCGGACCACCTCTTCGATTCCGCCGTGCAAACGGATCTGGCCGTGATCGATCCACAGCGCGGTATCGCACAGCTGGGCGAGGAATTCGTTGGAATGGCTGGCGAAAACCAGGATGCCCGAGCGGGCCACCAGTTCCTGCAGGCGGATGCGGGCCTTCTTCATGAACTCCGCGTCGACCGCCCCGATCCCTTCGTCGAGCAGCAGGATCTCGGGGTCGATGGAGGTGACCACCCCCATCGCCAGACGGACCCGCATACCGGTCGAATACGTGCGCAGCGGCATCGAGAGATATTCGCCGAGCTCGGTGAAATCGGCGATCTCGTCGATCTTGGCCAGCATCTGCTTGCGCGTCTGCCCGAGGAACAGGCCGCGGATGATGATGTTCTCGTAGCCGGAGATCTCCGGATCCATCCCGACGCCCAGGTCGAACACCGGCGCCACCCGCCCGCGGATGCGTGCGCTCCCGCGGGAGGGTTCGTAGATGCCGGAGAGCAGCCGCAGCAGCGTGGACTTACCGGCACCGTTGTGGCCGACCAGCCCCACCCGGTCGCCTTCCTTCAGCGACAGGGTGATATCGCGCAAAGCCTCCACGACCACCACGTCGGACTGGTTGCGCCCGATCGAACCGCCCGCTTTGCCGAGGAACGCCTTTTTCAGCGACCGCGATTTCGCGTCGAAGATCGGGAACTCCACCCACGCGTCGCGGGTTTCGATACTCACCTGATCGGTCATGACCGGCTGTCTCCTAAACCCAGTAGGGCACGCGCGAACGGTACTTCTTCAGGGCGATCGCGGCAGCGATCCAGCCCACCACGGTGATAGCCCCGACGATCACCCAGTGGTAGAGCTTCTGGTCGTCGCCGAGCAGCGGCGCGCGCACGATCTCCAAGTAGTGGTAGGTCGGTATCACCTCGGCGATACGGGCCCGTTCGGCGACTTCGCCGCCCTGGGCCTCCAGGCTCTTGGTGCTCCACATCACCGGGGTCAGCACGAAGAGCATCAGCGTCATACTGCCGAGGATGGGTGCGATATCGCGGTAGCGGGTGCTGAAGATTCCGAACAGGACCGAGACCCAGACGGCGTTCAGGAATACCAGGGCGAGTGCGGGAATCGCGAAGATCACCGTCCAGTGCAGGTTCTGCCACACCCCGAACAACGGGAGTACCACCAGGTAGATCGCCAGATTGTGGGCGAAGAACAGCATCTGGCGCCAGACCAGCCGGTAGACGTGCACGCTCAGCGCGGAGGGTAGCTGTTTGATCAGCCCCTCGTTGGCGATGAAAACGTCCGCGCCCTCGAGGATGGAGGCGTTGATGACGTTCCAGACGATCAGACCCACCGCGACGTACGGCAGATACTCGCGCAGCGGCTGACCGAGCAGCGCGGCGTACAGGATGCCGATGGCGGTGGCCTGCACGGCGGTGGAGATCGTGATCCAGAACGGGCCGATCACCGAACGCCGGTACCGCTGTTTGATGTCCTGCCAGCCGAGCGACAGCCATAGTTCGCGCTGCCCGAAACCGTCGCGGATATCGCGCCAGGCGCGGGCCCACGACTGGGAGTCGGGCTCGATGGGCGCCGGGGCGGCCACCTCGGCGGTATCGGTTTCGGCTACCGGGGTCTGCTCGGAACTCACGGGCTTCTCATCTGCGGCGGAGGGGTGACCGGCGGGCACCGAGCTCTCGTCGGTGCTCGCCGGATCTTCAGGGGTTACCAGGTCGGAGCGAGCGGAAGCTGCAGGCACGGTGCACGACACTACCCCGAGAACACGACCTGGTAACGCCTGGCATATACACCACCGCGTTCAGAGGTATTGCCCGGTGCCGCCGATGGAGTGTCCCTGCTGGCCACCACGGCCTTCACCGGCGTGGATACCGGGTGGCAGCGCACCCTGGCGCATCTGCTCGAGCTGCGCCCGCGCGGCCATCTGCTGGGCGAACAGCGCCGTCTGGATGCCGTGGAACAAACCTTCCAGCCAGCCCACGAGCTGCGCCTGCGCGATCCGCAGTTCCGCGTCGGAGGGGACGGCCTCCTCGCTGAACGGCAGCGCCAGCCGTTCCAGTTCCTCGCGCAGCTCCGGCGCCAGCCCCTGCTCCAGTTCGCGAATCGAGGATTTGTGGATCTCGGCCAGGCGGGTGCGGCTGGCGTCGTCGAGCGGAGCCGCCCGCACCTCCTCCAGCAGCTGCTTGATCATGGTGCCGATCCGCATCACCTTGGCGGGCTGCTCGACCATATCGGCCAGGGTTTCGGAACGGTCGCCTTCCGGCCGGTCTTCCGCTGGGTCCTCCCGGCCGGGATACGACGCGCTCGATGCGGCGCCCGGTGGCAACACCAAGGGGCGGCCTTCGGGGCCGATCACGACAACGGGATCCGATGCGTCATCCGATTGCGTCATGGTCCCCATCATGTCGTGTTCGCCGCCAACACGCTAAAGCTGGTGGTGGTGGCGTGGGTCATGCTCCCCACAGTCGGCCGGACCAGGGTTACCCGGCCACGGCCGCTGGCCTTAAAGTGGCGTGCATGACATACGACGTCGCGCGGGTCCGGGGATTGATCCCCGCTCTGGCCGACGGCTGGATCAACTTGGCTCCGCAGGCGGGCATGCTTGTTCCGGATTCTGTCTCGCGCGCGGTGTCGATCGGATTCCGTTCGTCGTCTTTCACTCATATCGGCCGTCACGGTGCCGCCAAACGCAGCGCCGATATCTTGCACGACGCCCGGGTGGCCGTCGCGGATCTCGTCGGGGCCGACCCGAGCGGGGTCGTGCTGGGGCCCGATCGCGCGGTCCTGCTGTCCTGGCTGGCCGAATCGCTGAGTTCCCGGCTGGGGCTGGGCACCGGAATCGTCCTGTCGCGGCTGGACGACGAGGCGAATGTCGCCCCGTGGCTGCGGATCGCCAACCGGTACGGCGCGCATGTGCGCTGGGCCGAGGTGGAGATCGAAACCTGTGAGATGCCGGCCTGGCAGTTCGAGGAACTCATCGGGCCCACGGCGCGGCTGGTCGCGCTGACGGCGGCCTCCCCGATCGTGGGCTCGGCGCCGTCGGTGCGGGTCGCCGCGGAACGGGTGCACGAGGTCGGCGGGCTGCTGGTCGCCGACGCGGTCGGTGCGGCGCCGTACGCGCTGATCGATATCGAGGACCTCAACGCCGATGTGGTCGCGTTGAGTGCCCCGAGCTGGGGTGGACCGCAGGTCGGCGCGCTGGTCTTCCGCGACCCCGCCTTCCTGGACCGGATCCCGTCCATGGCGTTGAACCCGTATGCGAAGGGTCCGGAACGGCTGGAGGTGGGCGGTCACCAGTACGCGCTGCTGGCCGGGCTGACCACGTCGATCGACTATCTGGCCGGTCTCGACGAACGCGCCAAGGGCACCCGCCGGGAACGGCTGGAAATCTCGGTGACCTCCCTGCAGGACTACCACGACCAGCTGTTCGACCATCTGATGAGCACGCTCGACGAGGTCAGCGGTCTCACCGTGATCGGCCGGGCCTCCACCCGCATCCCGACGGTGAGCTTCACGATCGACGGGATGCAGGCGGAGAAGATCGCGGCCGAACTGGCCGATAAGCGGATCACCGTGCTCGCCGGATCGCACGGCGGCAGCCGGCTGCTGGACGCGCTGGGCGTCAACGACGAGGGCGGCGCGGTGACCATCGGTCTCGCGCCGTACACCACCCGGCGTGAGATCGATCTGTTCGGCCGGGCGCTGTCGGCTCTGGGCTGATCAGTCGCCGCCCACCCGCAGGATCACCTTGCCGAACGTTTCGTGTTCGTCGAGCATTTCGTGCGCGCGTCCCGCTTCGGCCACCGGGATTTCGGCGTGGATCACCGGCACGATCTCCCCCTTCTCCAGCAGCGGCCAGATATGGGTGCGGACCTCGGCGATGATGGTGGCCTTGCTGCCGCGTCCGGTGGCGGGGCGGTCGCGCAGTTTGATCGCGCGGACGGTCCCGCGTTTGGCCATCAGCGCGGCCAGGTTCAGTTCGGCGTTCACCCCGCCCTGCATACCGATGATCACCACCTGGCCGTCCATCGCCAGCGCATCGACATTGCGGCCCAGATAGGCGGCGCCCATATTGTCAAGGATGATATCGGCGCCCGGACCGCCCACCCCGTGTTCGGCGCGGATCAGATCCACGAAATCGTGTTCCCGGTAGTTGATCAGCACACTCGCCCCGAGTTCGGCGCAGCGTTCGAGTTTCCCCGCCGACCCCGCCGTCACCGCGACCTTGGCGCCCAGCTGCTTGCCCACCTGGATCGCGTGCGTACCGATCCCGCTGCCACCGCCGTGGATGAGCAGCAGCTGCCCGGCGTGCAGGCCGGCGGTCATCACCAGGTTCGACCACACTGTCGCGGCCACTTCGGGGAGCCCCGCCGCCGCGGCGAGATCCAGGCCCTCCGGTACCGGCAGTACCTGCCCGGCGGGAACCACCACCTTCTCCGCGTATCCGCCGCCGGAGAGCAGCGCGCACACCCGGTCACCCACCGACCAGTCCCGCACACCGGCCCCGACCTGCGCGATCACCCCGGAACATTCCAGCCCGGGTACCGGGGTCGTCCCCTTCGGCGGGGCGTAGAAGCCGCGCCGCTGCAACAGGTCGGCCCGGTTCACCCCGGCCGCCGCCACCTCGATCAGTACCTCACCGTGCGCGGGTACCGGGTCGGGAGCGTCCGACCACTCCATGACGTCCGGACCACCGAAACCGTTCAAGTTGATCGCCTGCATCACCCCATAGTGCAGCAGCAAGCATCCGGTAGCTGTCCCCACCGCCCATGGGCGGGTCGAACCCGACGTAGTGCGATACCTGCACCTGCGCTCGGGCCTGCCGCGCCGGCCCGCGGATCCGATCGTGCTCATCTGCACCGGAAAGCGCCCGCACCGAAGCGGCCGGTGCGCCGGGAGAACAGGCACGGCCGATGCGGCCGGCGTCGGTACGCCGGCTGCTCGCCGGTCGCGCACGTGCTTCGAATGAGCTCGGGGATCGCGGCGGAGTTCGAGCAGGGCGGGTAGCCCGGTCGGCGAGCGCGGGCACCGGTTGCGCGATCGTCGCGGGCCGGCACGATTGCCGGTGCGGTCACGGCTGCGCAGGGTGCGCGCATATGCCCGTGGAAACCGCCCGGCACGGCTAGCGTGTGCGTTCGTGAGCAGCTTCATCGACTTCCAGAACGAGATCTACCTCCAGGGAATGGGCGGCGCGGTACCCGAACTGCCGATGACGGCGGACGGGTTCGAGGCGCGGGCCCGGGAGTTGCTCGACGCGCGGGCCTTCGCCTATGTGGCCGGGAGCGCGTCCAGTGAACGGACCGCCGCGGCGAATCTCGCCGCGTTCGAGCGGTACCGGCTGGTGCCCCGGATGCTCCGCGGCACCAGCGGTCCAGGTGCGCGGGATACCGCCGTCGAGGTTCTGGGCACCAAACTCGCCGCCCCCGTGCTCACCGCGCCGGTCGGGGTGCTGGAGCTGCTGCACGAAAAGGGCGAGGTCGTGGTGGCGGGGGTCGCGAAGGAACTCGGGGTGGGCACCATCCTGTCCACGGCGTCCTCGTCGACCATCGAGGAAGTGGGCGAAGCGGCCGGTGACTGGTGGTACCAGCTGTATTGGCCGGCCGACGACGAACTGGCCCGATCGTTCGTCGAACGCGCGGAACGGGCCGGGGCGAAGGCGATCGTGGTCACCGTCGATACGCCGTCCCTCGGCTGGCGCCCCCGCGATCTCGAACTCGCCCACCTGCCGTTCCTGCTGGGTAAAGGTATCGCGAACTACCTCTCCGACCCCGTTTTCCGCGCCAAGCTGCCCGCCCCGCCGGAGGAGAGCGAGGACGCCATGCGGATGGCGATCCTCACCTGGGTCGGCCTGTTCGGCAACCACTCTCTGCGCCCTGTCGACCTGGCCAAACTGCGTGAATGGACCGATCTGCCGATCGCGGTGAAGGGCATCCTGCACCCCGACGACGCCCGCCTGGTGGTCGACGCCGGCGCCGACGGGGTGCTGGTGAGCAACCACGGCGGCCGCCAGATCGACAACTCGATCGCCGCCCTCGACGCGCTGGCCCCGATCGTCTCGGCCGTCGGCGACCGCGCCGATGTGCTGTTCGACTCCGGTATCCGCACCGGCTCCGACGTTCTGTCCGCGCTGGCCCTCGGCGCCAAAGCCGTCTGCTTCGGCCGCCCCTGGGTCTACGCCCTCGGTATCGCCGGAGCCCCCGGCGTCCGGCATGCCCTGCGCCTGCTGCTCGCCGATTTCGATTCCGCCATGGGCCTTTCCGGCTGCGCCGACCTCGCCGGTATCAGCCGCGACCTGCTGGCGGTCCCGCGCTGAGGGGCCGGGCGGATTTCGGCCGCAGCCGGGGGCATCGGTTAACATCGAGGCCCTGGAGACGTGGCAGAGCGGCCGAATGCACTCGCCTTGAAAGCGAGAGTCGTGAGAGCGACCGGGGGTTCAAATCCCTCCGTCTCCGCCACTACCCGACCATACGATCGCGGTGCGCACGGTACGCACCGCGATCGGTGGATCATGTCCGGCTTACACGCGCGGGCGCGAGACCTGCAGTGGGTCGTGCGGACATTCGCGCCGCTACCGTTCGACAATGGGGTGTGGGAGCACCCCTGAAGGGGAGGGATTTCAATGGCCGAAGAGCTCGAAGTCGATCCTGCTGAGATCGATAAGTTCGCGGCGAGCTTGAAGAAGCTGGCGGACGAGAACGCGAACGCCACCGCGTACATCGATAAGTGGCTGCGGGTCGACAACACGGTCTGGGGCGACGGGGGGCTGATCCGCGTCGGCCTCGGTGCCATCAGTGAGGCGTACAACGCGCTCAAACCGAACTACGAGACATTGGGCAGGCTGTCCGAAGCGGCGGCGACCGAACTGACTGCGGTAGCCCAGATGTACCGGACCACGGACAAGGCGAACGCCGCGGCGCTGGATCGCACGTACCCGGGCGGTAAATAATGGCCGGCACACCCGCCGAGAAATTGGCAGAGCCCGCTCTCGAAGACCCGATGAACGACAAGTTCGAGTTTCTGGTGACCGCCAATGAGATCTCACCGACCTACTGGGCGTGCACGTGGAGCAAAAACGTGCTCGGTGTGGATCCCGTGGAATGGTTCGCACAGAAAATCACCGGCGACTGGGAGGCCCTCCAGAAAGCGGGAAAGGCCGTCGAGAACCTCGCGGCCTACAGTTCGAGCTTCTCGGATGAGATCCAGAAGGCCGCGCAGGCGGTGGATACCACTTGGGACGGCAATGCGGCGACCAGCGCGCAGACGTACTTCGCAGAACTGTCCACCGCGGTCGCGGCGCAGGTGGATTCGCTGAACGCCATCGCCGACGAAATCAAGAATTTCGCCAATGCGGCCTACTACGGCGCAAAGTCGATCGGCGATGCGGTGCAGACCCTGCTGGACTTGGCGGCCATTGCCATCATCCAATGGGCCGCGGTGAAGGTTTCGGCAGCGACGGGCGTCGGTGCGGTCGCTACGGCGGCGCTGATTGCGGCCGCTACTTTGAGCACCATCCAGGTCATCAAGGAATTCGAGTTGATCGCTGCCGCGTTCTCGTCGATCTATCTCGGCTTGGAAGGGATTGCCGGACTCATTTACGCAGGTGTGGGCGCCGTACAATCCGGCGACCTGACTGCGCTGCCGCAGAAACCCTACGACCATCCCGGAGCCTGAGGTGACCACCCCCGAACCGATACACGACCTTGCACGGGGCGACGTCGCGGTGTCGCGCCAACTCTCCAAGGCCCTCCAGGTCATCATGGCCGGCACGACGGATCCGCAGCTGAAGAATCAGATCCGCGCCATCCTCGACGGCCGCGGCAGCGCCCGCGAATTGATGCGCAGCGATGCATTCAATGTGGTCCTCGACCGGACCATGCCTGCGGCCATGCAGCAGTTCGCGGATATGCCCGAGGAAGAACGGCAGCGGTTCGCCGCCCAGGGACAGGCCCAGCTCGACCAACTCCGCGATCAGCCGGCGCAGCGGTTTGTGGCGCCTCGGCCACCCGGACCGCCGCCGGCACCACCGGCCGAGCCGCAACCGGCCCCGGCCGCTACCGCACTTACGGGACGACGGAGGTCATACAAGGACCAGATCGTCACCCCCGACGAGCCCGACGAGGACG
Organism: Nocardia carnea; assembly: GCF_029869215.1. GTDB lineage: Bacteria > Actinomycetota > Actinomycetes > Mycobacteriales > Mycobacteriaceae > Nocardia > Nocardia carnea_B. The sequence continues at coordinate 16,646 of NZ_JARWPM010000131.1, read as the reverse complement.
ATATCTACTTCAGCGAGCGTCGGAAGAACGGGTGGCTGCAGTGACCGGGCGGCCCCAGGTGCTGTTCGAGACCGAAGTGGATACGGACCGTATACCGGCCTTCTCAGCGGCTCCGCTGGAATTGATCCTCGTCGAGAAGTTCCCCGATGTGTGCAGTGAGCACGGCCTGCCGTCCGTCGAAAGCCGGCCTTTCGTGGTGAATTCAATGGGGATGCCGGGGTCCGAGCTGCCGACCCTACGAGTGTTCCTCAGGTCGATTACGCTACCCGCGCGGCCGCAGCGGAATTACGGATTCCAGGCGCGTGTGCGGTTCGAGTACCCGGCCTGTGAGCTCTGCTTGCGCGAGATCGTTAGGAGCAGGCGAATCGCGCTGCTGGCGTTGCTTGCGGTCGTACTCACGGGCGCGGCACTGGCGGCCGCGATCGTTCTCGGCGTCGAACAGCTCTATATACCGCTGGGTCTAGCGGCTGTCCCGGGATGTTTTCCTGTTGCGCTGGCTGTGGCCGTTATTGCGTGGACGAGGTCCGGCTACTTCGCGGACGTCTGGTTATCGGATACCACCGATCACCTGATTGTGTCAGCGCACCCGGACTTTGCCACCGCGGTCGACCGGCGGCGTGCCGGTTCACACTGATCGCCGCTGGGGCCCGGCAGCCGGGCAGATGAGGTGGCCTTCCCCGGCACGACCGGAATCTGCGGCTGCGTCGGCCGGTCGGTTGCGTACGGTGGACACGTGACGGAATCGAGCGATGAAACCCCTGGTCCGGGCACCGCGCCGGAGCCGGTGCGGTGGCCCGCTGTGCTCACTTGGCGCTCGCACGACCACTCGCGCATGGAATCGGTCCGGGTAACGCTGAACGGTAACCGGGTCCGGGCGAGTGGGCGGATCATCGGCGGGGGCTGCGGGGAGCATCCCGCGTTCAGCGCCTCCTACGACCTGGTCACCGACGAGAACGGGGCGACCAGACGGCTGTCGCTGCGCAGCACCACCGCGGCCGGGGAGCGGCACGCGTCGATCGCGCGCGACGAGGAGAACTACTGGCTCATCGACGCCACCGACGTCCACATCCGGTCGGCATTCGGCGGTGCGCTGGACGCCGATGTGGTGCTCAGCCCGTTCTTCAACACTCTGCCGATCCGCCGGTTCGGTCTGCAGCACGCGATGGAGGATGTGCAGGTACCGGTGGTCTACGTCGGCCTGCCGGACCTGTCGGTGCAAGAAGCCGATCTCACCTACAGCAGCGCGGGCGACGGGATCAGCGTGCTCTCACCGGTCTCCAGCGCCACCCTCACCGTCGACCCCGACGGTTTCGTCCTCGACTATCCAGGCCTGGCCGCCCGGATCTAGCCTCTACTCCGGGGCGGCACCGGGTGTCTGTCCCGGATATGCCCGGACGTCTTCGCCTGGTTCCGCGGGATGAGAAATCGCCGGATCCGGGCCGTCGCCTGGGCACGGCCGCCCGATACCGATCGGCTCCGTCGACGGGCATGCCGCGGTGGCTCGGTGTCCAGCGGGTGCCGGGGCGCGGTTACCGACCGGGCGCGGGCGGGCCGAGGCGGGTGATCACTCCACCCGCCCGGCCTGCTTCCTGCAGTTGCTCCAGCCAGCCGGGCGCTCCCGGCTCGATATCGGTGATCTCCCAGCGTCGCGCGGTTTCGTATCGCTGCCGGGCGGTGTGCCCCGCTGTGGTCAGCTCGGCGAGGGAGGTGTGCGCGCTCAGTGCCTCGCGGACCTCGGTGAGTGCGGTGAGTGTTTCGTCGAGCACCGCCAGTAGGGCATCGGCGTTCGGTTCGCAGATCGCGCGCACCAGTTCGGGTGCGGTCGCCGCGACCCGGGTGCCGTCGCGGAAGGATCCCGCGGCCAGCCCGAGCGCGAGGTCACCGCCCCGCGCCCCGGCCACCGCCAGCGCCTCGGCCAGTACATGCGGCAGATGTGAGATGCGGGCGACGGCGCGATCGTGTTCGGAGGCGATCACCGGGACCACTACCGCCCCGCAGTCCAGTGCCAGCCGCGTCACCCGTGTCCAGACCTCTGGATCGGTGCCGGGATCCACCCCCACAGCCCACGCGGCATCGCGGAACAGATCGGGATCGGTTGCCTGCCAGCCCGACTCGGCCGTGCCCGCCATCGGATGCCCGCCCACATACCGTTCCTCCAGGCCGTACCGCCGTACGGCCGCCGCGACCGGGGATTTCACACTCACCACGTCGGTCAGCGGGCATTGCGGCGCGTACTGCGCGATGGCGTCCAGCATCGGGTTCACCGCCGGCATCGGCACCGCCACCACGATCAGCGCGCCGGTTCCGGCGGCTCGGCGCAGTACCGATTCCAGGTCGCCGGTTACGTCGAATCCGGCGCTCTGGGCGGCCGCCACGCCCGGGGCCGAGCGGTTGTATCCCCACGCGGTGTATCCGGCCGCGGACACCGCACGCAGCAGTGATCCGCCGATCAAACCCGTCCCGAGAACACAGAGCGCCATATGGTCGTCAGCAGTCACCGGAACAGATTCGCATACGAGTTCATCTAACGGCCTCCAGCCGACTACCGTTGCGCCCATGGCAGCACAGCGCTCGGGCACGAACAGGGCGACGTCGGACGATTACGACGACGTCGAGGGGTTCGCGGTGGCCGTTGTCCGGGAAGACGGTACATGGAAATGCAGTCCGCTGACACCGGCCGCGCTCACCACATTGTCCGCCGCGGAGAACGAGCTGAAGGCACTCCGTTCCTCCGGGGCGGTTTTCGGACTCCTGGACGTCGACGACGAATTCTTCGTCGTGGTCCGGCCCGCTCCCAGCGGCACCCGCCTGCTGGTGTCGGATGCGACCGCCGCGATCGACTACGACATCGCGGCCGACGTTCTGGAGGAACTGCATATCGAGATCCCCGATATCGACCCCGACGATCTGGACGACACCGAACCGTGGGAGGAGGGTGACCTCGGCATCCTCGCCGATCTGGGTCTGCCGGAGCCGGTGTTCAGCGTGATCCTCGCCGAAACCGACCTCTATCCCGACGAGCAGCTCGCGATGATCGCCGAGCGGCTCGGCTTCGCCTCGGAATTCTCCGCGGTGCTGGACAAAATGCAGAGGTGAGCGGCCCGCTCTCCGATACCGAGATGGTGCGGGCGGCGCTCGCCGCCGCCCGCACCGCCGATCCACGCGATGTTCCCGTGGGCGCGGTGGTGTTCGACAGCCGGGGCCGGGAGCTCGCCCGCGCCACCAACGCCCGCGAAGCCACCGGCGACCCCACCGCACACGCGGAGGTCTTGGCCCTGCGCCGCGCCGCCGCGGTACACGGCGACGGCTGGCGCCTCACCGGCACCACTCTGGCGGTGACCCTCGAACCGTGCACGATGTGCGCCGGTGCCCTCGTCGCGGCGCGTGTGGACCGGCTGCTGTTCGGTGCGTGGGAGCCGAAGACAGGGGCGGTGGGGTCGCTGTGGGATGTGGTCCGCGACCGCCGCCTCAATCACCGCCCGCAGGTGCGCGGCGGAATCCTGGAAGCCGAATGCGCGGCGGTCCTCGATACCTTCTTCCGATCCCAGCGTGAGCCGCGCGCGTAACCCCAGGTCGAGGCCCGATTTAGAGGATAGGCCGCCGGTCCGGTATCGTAACGGGCGGTGGCGTGTCCGAGCGGCCTAAGGAGCACGCCTCGAAAGCGTGTGAGGGGTAACCCCCCTCCGAGGGTTCAAATCCCTCCGCCACCGCCACAACCTCCCACCCGATTGCCGGTGGGAGGTTTTTTCTGCTGTCTCGGCGGCGTTCGCGGTGTGCCCGCATTCTGCCGGGCGGTAGCCCACAGGGATGGGACCAGCGGGCCGGTCGAGGTTGCTGTCGCAGTGCGTGAGTGGGCGCTTCAGCCGATCACGAGCAGTCCTACCGCGAGCATCGCGATGATCAGCCCGGTAGCTCTCACCCGGGTGAGCTTCTCACCGAGCACCACCAGTCCGAGCACTACCGGGATGACCGGATACAGCGAGGACAGCACCACCGCGATCACCACCAGTTGTTCTCGGCCGGCAAGGAGGTAGCAGATCAGGGCTATCGCCGCAGCGGCGCCGGCCGCGAGCGACCACGCCAGGATGTCGGAGCGCGGCCGCTCGCGGGTACCGCTCAACAGCGGCAGCAGAGCGAGGATCGCCGCCACCCGCCCGGCGACCACCGGCCATATCCCCGCGACCGGATCGCTCTGCGCCAGCGCAAGATACTGCACCGCGATGCCGACCCCCGCGACCAGCGCGTCACCGGTGCCCGCCGATGTGCCGTCGGCGTCACCACCAGCACGAGACACCAGCCACAGAGCCGGAATCGCCACGGCCACCCCGGCCCAGGACAACGCCGCCGGGCGTTCGCCGAGCCACAGCACCCCGGCCAGCACCGGTAACGCCACACCGGTGACAGCGCTGACCGGTACGACGATGCTCATGGCGCCACGGCTGAGGCCCCGGAAGAGGAACAGCATGCCCGTACCGGTGCCCAGGCCGGAGAGCACGCCCCAGAGCATGCTTTCCTCATCCCACCGGCCGGGGAACAGCGGCGCCGCGGCCAGTGCCACGACCAGCCCGCCGAGCTGGCCAAGTACGGCGACCACACGTAGATCGATTCGTCGCGCGAGCAGCCCACCGGCGAAATCGGAAACACCGTAGGCGGCCGCGGAGGCCAGAGCCAGCGCCGCGCCCGCCGTCATCCGGCCCGGTCCCGTTCGGCTCGGCCGGCCGTGACCGGTGCGCCGATCGGGCACGATCGACGATCACAGAGCCGGTACGGCAGATCGGCGCTGCCGATATCGGAGTACCGACCGGTCAGCAGCTTGTCCGGTAGTAACACCAGGGTCTGCCGCTCGGAAGCGTCGAGCGGGTCGAGAACATGACCCAACTCCTCGCCGCGGGCGGCCATGCCGGTGTCCTCGGCCTCCCGTTCGAGCATTACCTCGGTGACCGCCAAGGCTCCCGGCCCGAACAGATCCGCCGGCCACATCTCATGCATGACTCATGCATAACACGGTGGGCGGGTCCGGTCTACCCCGATGCGGGTGTCGTACGAATGACCCACGGTGTCTGTCGGCAGGTTGTCAGCCCCTGCGCCTATCGTGCGGGCATGTCCGATCACACTTGTCATCGGCGAATCAGCGTCGACGGGATCGATACTTTCTATCGGGAGGCCGGTTCCCCCGATGCGCCGGTGCTTCTCCTTCCGCACGGCTATCCGGCTTCCTCGTTCGCCTATCGCCGACTTCTCCCTGCCCTGGCCGATCGCTGGCGACTGATCGCGCCCGATTTCCCCGGCTGTGGCTACACCGCCGATCCCGAGGACTTCGCCTACGATTTCGACGGATACGCCCGATGGCTTTCGGCCTTCACGGAAACGTTGGGTGTGGATCGGCACGCGCTGTGGTTACACGACTTCGGCTCGCAGATCGGGCTGCGCTACGCGATTGCGCATCCCGAGCGCATCGCTGCGCTCGTTATCAGCAACGGCGATATCTATCGCGATACGCTGGGCCCCAGATATGCTCTATTGCAACGCTATTGGGATGATCCGTCGCTCGAGAACCTCGCTGCCATTCAAACCGCGGTGAGCTCTGACGGCTTTCGTGAAGAAATTCTCAACGATGTCGGTGCAGAGCTGGCCGAGCGGATCCCACCGGACATGTGGGAGCTGCATTGGCATCTGATGACCGATCGCCGGCGCGATATCGCGGTGCGGGTCATCGCCGGCCTCCGCGACAACCTCGCCTGGTTCCCCCGGTACCAGGCCTACCTGCGTGATCACCGGCCGCCCACGCTCCTGCTGTGGGGCCCGCAAGACAGATACATGCCCGAGGAGTCCGCCCGCGCGTACCTCCGTGATCTCCCCGAAGCAGAACTACACCTACTCGAGGCAGGACACTGGGTCCTCGAGACCGCATTCGAGGAATGTGTCGCAGTACTCCGCCCCTTCCTCGACCGAGTCCTCAGCGGCAGGGAAGCCTGAACAGTCCGGCCGGCCGAGCGAATCGGTGGCGCGCGGCCGGATCGTGAGTGGCGGGCCGTCAGCGAGCTGGAATCGTGAAACGCCGCACTCATGCATGGTCGGAATTCGCTGCGTTTCGCGACAGGCGGTATCTCCGAATATCAACCCCGAACGCCGATCGAGCCGCGCAGCCCTGACGTGAAGTAAAAAGGGGTCCAGGCATCCGGGTCGAGTGTTCGCCGAGTTCACGATGCTCCGTTCTCGGTGTTTCACTCGTGCAGTGGATATCGATGCGCTGGCGAGAGATGAGCGGGAAGAGCTCGCCGACCTGGTCGGAAGCTTGTCGGAGGACCAGTGGGACCAGCCGAGCCTGTGCGGCTCCTGGAGAGTGCGCGAGGTCGCGGCGCATGTACTCGCGTACGGGCAGCTGACGCCGACGCGCGCTGCGGCACACCTCGTCCAGGGGCGATTGCTCGAAGCGATCAACGCGGCGGGAGCGGCGCAGTATGCGAATTGCACTCCCACGCAGCTGGCCGGCCTCCTCCGCATGAATCTCCAGCCGACCGGCTTGACCGCTGGATTCGGCGGGCGGGTGGCGCTGGTAGAGGCGATGATCCACCAGCAAGATATCCGGCGGCCGCTCGAGCTTTCACGGGCCATTCCTCCGCACCGGTTGCGAGTGGCTTTGAGTTTCACCCCGTGTGATTCGGCCGCACGAACTCACCGGGGGAGCCGTTCGCCGCTGCCCGCAAAGCAAGAAACCCGCGCCGTGGCGCGGGTTTCTGTGTTGGTCGGCTGCTAGATCGCGCGGACGCTCTGAGCCTGCGGGCCCTTCTGGCCCTGCTCGATATCGAACTCGACGCGCTGTCCCTCGTCGAGGGTTTTGAAGCCGGAGCCGGAAATCGCGGAGTAGTGGACGAAAACGTCAGGGCCGCCACCGTCTTGCGCGATGAACCCGAAGCCCTTTTCGCCGTTGAACCACTTCACACTGCCTTGCGACATACTATTGTTTTACTTCCTGTTGCGAGCCGGGCAATCACTTCAACAACCCGTGCTCGCTCTCCAGCATGCCACAGATCGGCCACCACCCGCCGAACGGCCAGGTCACACCCGGTCACCTGCTCGTCATCCAGGGCCGTCCGGTCGCACCCTTCGCGGATTCAGGGCTTGTGGGTGCGGGGTTCGGTACCGTGCTGCCGCGAGGTCGGGCGGGCCGCTGGATGGCGTTCGAGGTGCAGGGTGCATGCCGGGTTCGTCCGTGGCAGGGTGCGCACAGCGGCTTCCAGCATCGGTGGGGGTCCGCATACGTAGACCGCGGTGCCCGGGCGGGCCCGGGCGAGCAGGTCTGCCATGTCCGGGCTGCCGAACTCGTCGTCGGGCCGGACGATCGCGTTCGGCACCTGGTCGAGGAATGGCATGGATTCCGCCGAGCGGCCGGTGTAGACGAGTGTGCCGCGGCGACCCGCCGCACGCGCCATGGGGAGGAGAGCGGTGATACCCATACCGCCCGCGATGAAAAGGTAGTCGTCGGCGTCGACGAACGGGTAGGTGTGGCTGGGTCCGTGGACTCTGAGAAAGTCGCCGCTGCGCAGGTTTTCGTGAATTTCGATCGATCCGCCGTTGCCGTGCGGCATGAGCCGGACGGCGATCCGATAGGCGGATCGGTCGCGCGGATCGCCGCACAGCGAGTACTGCCGCTGCCGGCCGGAGGGCAGGAAGACATCGAGGTGGGCGCCGGGTAGCCAGGCCGGTAACGGCTCCCCCTCGGGATCGACCAGCACCACGGCGACCACATCGACAGCTTCCCGCTGGATCGCGGCGACAACGAGATTTCGGTTGAAACCGCTGTGCCACAGCAGCTTCGAGCGCGGCAACACCGACGAGGGCCGGTGCGTGACGAATATCGAGCGGCATGCGTCCACGGCCGCACCGATCATCTGGAAGCCGCGCGGCGGCACCTGGGTGCCCATCAGCTCGGCCCGGGTAGTAGGGCAGCTGGATGTACCACGGAGAAACAAGCGGATGCTTGGGTGGTCTGCACCATTCGGCGAATCTACATGGCAACACAAACTATGGCAATGTTGCAATATTGCGAGTGCAGGGTGGGCGTTTGCGACCGGGCCGATAGGTGTTTGCGCCGACGGTGCTCTTGCTAGCGTTAACCCATGTCCGCCGCGTACACATCGTCCCCTGGGCTGCAGGATGGTATCGAGGCCCGCATTCTGGACGCGGCGTTGATCAGATTCGGCGAGTTCGGTGTCAAGAAAACCACCATCGAAGATATCGCCCGCCAAGCCGGTGTAGACCGGGTGACCATATACCGCCGCGTCGGTTCCCGTGACGATGTGGTGCAGGCGGTGGTGAGCCGTGAGGTCGCCGCCGTGCTCACCGAGGTGGACGCGATCTCCACCCGCCACGAACGCCTCGACGACCTGATCGCCGACATCTTCGTCACCGTGATCACCCGCTGGCGCGAGCACGCCCTGGTCAAACGCATGCTCGATGTGGAGCCGGAGCGGATCCTGGAAAAGCTCACCGTCGAGGGCGGCCCGGTGTTCGCCATGTCGGTCGCCGCCGCCCACACCGCCCTGTGCCGCGCCGCCGATTCCGGCCTCCTGGACGAACCCGCCGACCTGCTGACCCGCGCGGAACTCGTGTGCCGCCTGGTCCACTCGTTCATCCTCTGCCCCTCCGGCCTGGTCCCGCTGGACTCCGACGACCAGCTCGACGAATTCGCCCGCACCTACGTAGTCCCCATGGTCACCGGTTGACCCTCGCACACGCGTAGCGGCGGGAACCGGCCGTTTCGCCCGAACGATATCGGCAGCGCCAGGACTGGCATACGCTGCTTCGGTGCGACATGCCCGAGCCCGGGGATTGCCTCCCGCGGCCGCAAGCGATTTCGTGGGACGCGACCGGGAACTGGAAAAAATCGGAATGGCATTGCTGGGCGGTTCCCGCCTGGTGACCTTGATCGGCGCGGGTGGTATCGGCAAGACCCGGCTCGCCACCGAGGCCGTTGCGCGCTTCCACCGGGCCAAACGGGTACCGGTGCATTGGGTGCGGCTGGCGGTGCTGGCCCGCGGCGCGGACGCGACAGCGATCGAGGAACAGATCGCGGGCGCGGTGATCGAAACCGATTTCTCCGGGAGATCGGCCTGGGACGCGGTACTGGGCACGCTGCGCCGCAGCGACGCCGCCGGCCGGGCTGTGCGCACGATCCTGGTGATGGACAACTGCGAACATGTGCTGGACGGGGCGGGAGCGGTGATCGCCGACCTGCTCGACGCGGTTCCCGGGCTCACCGTGCTGGCCACCAGCCGCGAGGCAATCGGCTGGGTCGACGAACAGCTGGTGCCGGTACCCGCATTATCGGCCGAACAGGCGCTGGTGCTGTTCGGCGCCCGCGCGGCGCTTGCCGGCCACCCGCTCGACCGGGGCGATACCGGCCCGGCAGCGGCGATCTGCCGGCATGTGCACAACCATCCGCTCTATATCCGGCTGGCTGCCGCGCGCCTGTCGCGGCAGCCGTTGCCGCTGATCCTGCGTGACCTGACCGGCGAGGCGGGCGACCGGCGGTTGCAATGGCAGCACGGACCGCGGGTCGGCGCGGACGCCCGGCACCGCGGTATCCGCGATGTCATCGCCTGGTCCTACGAGCTCTGCGGGGAGAAGGAGCGGCTGCTGTTCGACCGCCTGTCGGTGTTCGCGGCCGGGTACGACGCGGATGTCGACAGCACGGACGCGGCGGTCCAGGACATCGGCGCCGAACTGGAGGCCGTCGCGGCGGTCTGTTCCGACGACGAGCCCGGCGGATTGGCCCGCACCGAAATCGAGGGCCTGCTGGAACGGCTGGTGGATCAATCCCTCGTCTCGATCCACCTGAGTGAAACCACCGTGCGGTATTCGCTCACCGAAACCTTTCGCGTCTTCGCCCAGCAACGCCTGAACGAAAGACCCGCGGAAGCCGACCGGCTGGCGCGCCGGCATCGGCGCTACTACCGGGACAAGGTCGTTGCCGCCCAAGCCAGTTGGTACGGGCCCGATGAGCAGGTGATGCTCGAGTGGGCACGGGCCGCCTGGGACAACCTGCAGTGCGCCATGGCGGGCAGTATCGCCACCCCCGGTGAGGCGGCGGTCGGGCTGGAGATCGCCGCCGGGCTGATCGCCCTGCGCACGCCGTTCTTCACCGGCTCGCTGCGGGAACTGCGCCGGTGGGCCGAGCGCGCACTCGCGGCCAGCCGGGACCTCGATCCCGAGCCGGTGCCGCTGCAGGTGGTGACGATGTCGCTGATCGCCTGGGTCGGCCTGTGCCAGGGACTGCATCGCGATGCCGCACTCCTGCTCGACGAATGCGTGGCCCGCTGCCTGCCCGGCACCGCTGACCGGCCGAATTGGCGCGCGGACCCGGACCGTGACCTGGGATTGCCCGCCGCGGTCGAATTCGCCCGCGGCGCCGAGCTGATGCTGGCGCACTCCGATATGCGCGCGATCGCTGTACTGGCCCGGGCGCGGGCGCGCTTCGCCGCCGAAGGGAACGCGGGCGGCGTCGCGATGAGTGAGCTTTTCGAGGCACTGGCCGCCGCGTTCTTCGGTACCCCTGAACAGGCATTGGAGACCAGTCGCGCCCACTACCGCAACGCGGAGAGCTCCGGAGCTCCGTGGGCGTCTTCCTGGGCGGCGCTGGCATGGGTGATCGCGTCGGGCAAACACGGCGATCCGAACGAGGCGCTCGGGCTGGGCCGGGCGACACTGTCGAATCAGCTCGCGATGCGCGACCGATGGGGTGCGGCGTGGGCCGTGCAGATCCAAGCCTGGACGCTGGCCCGCCTGGTCGCCGCGGCGGGCGATGATCCTGCGGTGGACGTGACGGCGCACGCCCGCGATATCGCGCGCCTGCTCGGCGGCGGCGCCACGCTCCGCGCCGGGCTGGGCGTGAATATCGACAACCTCGGCCCGTTCGCCGCCGAGACCGGGTTCGCCGCCGAAACGGCGCGAAATATTCTGGGCGACACAGATTTCGCGGACGCCGAACGGGAGGGCGGGCAACTGCGGCCGGATTTCGGTGAGGTAGCGCAGCTGGCGCTGGGGAACCTGTCCATGGACCGGCTGCCCGTGGAACATCCGGTCCGGCGCGGGCGCCCGTCACCGTGGCAGCAGCTATCGGTGGCCGAGCAGGAGGTCGCCCTGCTGGCGGCGGCGGGCTGGACGAACACGGCCATCGCCGCCCGGCGCGGCAGCTCCTACAAGACCGTCGATGCCCAAATGGCCGCTGTCCTGAACAAATTGATGATCGGCTCACGCGGCGAGATCCACGCACTCGTGCCGCCCGACCGCAGAAGCCAGGTCACAAAGGAGGCCGCGCGCAGGCCACAACGGGGCCGGTCGCACCCCCGTTCCCGGTGACCGCCGCGGGACGGACATCCGGCTCTACCGATGCCCTTCGGCTACCTATCGGGCGACCATTGAGCCTTGCTCCGCGCACAGCCGTCGAAAACTCGCGGCCGCGGACTGTCCCACACCGATGATCGTCGCCTCCGCTGGAGTTCTCCATCGTGCACACACCCCTGACCGATATCGGCCGCCGCACCTCACCCGCCGAGATCGACGCGACCCGCGTCCCGCTCTACACACCCGAGTTCGCCGCCGATCCGCAGGGGGCGTACCAGCGGATGCGCGACAGTTACGGCTCACTCGTACCGGTCGAACTGGCGCCCGGGGTGCCCGCGACACTGGTGGTCGGATATCGCGCGGCCCTGCGAATTCTCAACGACCCCGAGCGCTTCCCCGCCGACCCGCGGATCTGGCAACGTGATGTCGCGGCCGACTGCCCGGTGTTACCGGTCCTGGAGTGGCGGCCGGCCGCCATTCGCAGCGCGGGCGCGGACCATGTCCGCTACCGCAGCGTGAACACCGCCGGTATCGAAGGGGTGGACCTGCACACCCTGCAGACGGTCGTCGGGCGGATCGCCGTGCCCCTGATCAACTCTTTTTCTGCGACCGGCGCCGCCGACCTCGTCACCCAGTACGCCTTCCCGCTGGCGTTCGAATCGATCAACGCGATGCTGGGTTGCCCGCCCGAGATCGGCAGGAAGGTCGCCGCGGCCACCCAAGCGGTGTTCGACGGGGTAGACGCCGAAGCGGGGAACCGGATGCTCAGCGCGGCGGTGCTCGAACTGGTCGAGCGCAAACGCCACGCACCGGGCGACGACATCACCTCGCATCTGCTGGCTCATCCCGCGGGCCTGGACGAGTCGGAATTGATCCATCAGATCGTCGTCCTCTACGGCGCGGGGATCGAGCCGCTGCAGAACCTGATCGTCAACACTCTGCTGCTGATCCTCACCGACGAACGGTTCGGGGGCAATCTGCTCGGCGGCGCGCTGTCCACGCGGGACGCGCTGGACGAGGTGCTGTTCGAAGACCCGCCGATGGCGAATTTCAGTGTCACCTACCCGCGCCGGCCGGTCCTGATCGACGAGGTCTGGCTGCCCGCCCACCAGCCGGTGGTGATCAGCCTGGCCGGGTGCAACAACGACCCGGCGATCCGTGCCGGTGACCATACCGGCAATCGGTCCCATTTGGCCTGGGGTGCGGGACCACACGCCTGCCCGGCCAAGGCGGCGGCGTATCTGATCGCCCAGGGGGCGATCGACCAACTGCTCGATGCGCTGCCCGACCTGCGGCCCGCGGTACCCGTCGACGAGCTCACCTGGCGCCCCGGTCCGTTCCATCGGGCCTTGGCCGCGCTGCCGGTGTCCTTTCCACCGGCGCCACCCCAAGCGCTGCCCTGAACGCGCGAGGTCTATTCGCTACGCCGTCGGCGCGGCTCAGTGGACCGGCCGGCCCGCATACTCGCCGAATGCGGTGAGGCGAGCCATATCGGCAGGACGGGCGAAGGTGTCGGCGAACGCGTTCGCGAGAGCGGGATCGCCCTGGGCGGCCGCCATGAGCTGTTGCAGTTCGGCGGGCGGGGCCAGTATCGCCGCCGTCCAGCGCGCCGCGGGATGAGCGACTCCGGTGAGCCAGGGCTGCGCGGCCGAACTCATCCAGGCCCGGTCGAACGGCCCGTCCGGCCGGGCCAGTATCGCGGTGGCGTAGGCCGCGGCGCAGTGGGCGGCGTTGTTCGCGCCCTGGGCGCCGCCGGGGTCCATCCGGCACACCACATCGCCGCCGCCGAGAACCGGACGCCCGGACGGAAGAGTTCCCACCGGCCGCCGCACGGCCGGGGTCACCGCGCCCGCGGTGGCGGCGCCGCCATCGGTCAATTCGGCGTCGCGATAGCGGTCCGCTAGGTCGGCGGGCAGCACCGATTCGAGCAGGCGCACGGCTCGGTGGAACCGCTCGACAGGACCCGGATGGTCGGCGAAGACATCGAGCGGACCGCCGGGCATCGCCTCGATCAGCAGCATTTCACACCGCCGTTCCCGGCCGGGTGCCCCGGTGAGACCCGGGTAGGAGATGATTTCACCCAGTCCGGGCAGCGACACATAGGTGCCGAGGTCGTCGGGATCGGCCGGAACGCCGTCCAGGTAGAAAACCGCCAGCTGCCGCGCGGGACCGGCCGCGGCCGGCCATCCGGTGTCGGCGGGAAAGCAGGCGGCCAGCTCACCGGATGCCCGGGTGACCACGGTCAGATCGGCACGCGCCGCCCGCTGCTCGACGTCGGCCGTCGAGGGGTCGGCGATCTCCAGTACGCCACCGGCGTCCACATAGTCGGTGAGCCACCGCGCGAAAACCGTCCGCTGATCGACGCTCTGAGCCGGCCGCGTGAACCGGCCCGTCCACTCCAGAATTCGCTGGGCGTCCATCACCACGGTCAGCCGGATGCCCGGAATCTCGGGTGCCCGGGAACGCCAATGCCCCAATTGAGCAGCCTCTTCCAGGTCGAGCGTTGCCGGGAACTTCACTTGGGTACTGGTCACAGTGCCGTTCAGCACGGCACCGGCGTCCCGCGCGGTGACCAGCGTGACCGCCTGACCACCCCGCAGCAGTCGATGCGCCAGCGGAAGCCCGCATTCGCCCGCTCCCAGAATCTGAATATTTCCCATCACGCGCCCTTTCCTCGCCGGATCCCGCGCTCCACCGGTTGTCATCGTCGGCGAATAGGTAGGACCGGCACATCGGTAACGGGCGGCGCATGGTCCCGGCAGCGTCGGCCCGGGCGGGGTCGGTCGTGGCGATTCCGGTTCCCGGCAGGTCGCGCACCTGGCCGTGCCGGCGGGCGGCTTTCCCGCGCCTTCCTGAAATGCCCTGCCGGGCGAGAGCTCCGGCAGGGCATGGGTTCAGTAGGAGACGACCGCGGTGGCGTACGGCTCGAGCGGGGCGATGCCTTCTACAGGGATGGTCGTGTGCTCGGCGGCGACCTGTTCGAGTACCGGCGTTCCGTGGCTGTCGGGCAGGTTCACGGCGACGGGGTAGGCGGTTTTGTTGACCAGCAGGAGTTTCCGGTCGCCGGCGGCCGTCAGGAATGCCTGGGCGTGGAACCGGGGGTCCGGATATCCGGGGAAGCCGGCGGTGGTGGCCACCAGAGCGTCGCCCTTGCCGAAATGCCGGAGCAGCAGGGCGAGTGCCTGGTAGCGGGCATTGGGTGCGCCCGTCTCCCAGTCGATGAGGCTGACGCCGGGGATCATGCCGGGGTAGTCCATGAACTCGGCGATGCCGACCAGGTCGATGCCGAGGGCGACGAGATTCGACCAGAGGTACGACTGGACCGAGCCGCTCAGCGCCCAATAGCTTTCCGGGATATCGGGTTCGGGGTTCATGATATCGGCCGGGTAGGAACCCAGCTCGTTGATGAAGGTGGCGGTGCCGGGCGCCAAGCGTGTGCGGATGGAGTCGATGAAGCGGACCTGATCGAGGAACGCGTCGGCCTGGGAGTAGAACAGATTGCGCCACTGGTCGCTCGGTGCGTTGCCGAGTGCGGCGAACGGGTTGACGATCTCGGGCTGGGCGTAGAAGTGATAAGAGATCGCGTCGACCGGGATACCTGCGGCGTGGTTGGCCGGGTCGAGGAAATGCCAGAAGTACTCCGGCTCATGATGGATATGGCTGAGGGAGAGCCCGATGAACTTCATCTCGGGGTCCAGCGGAGCCAGGCGCGTGACCACGGCGTCGTAGAGCGCGGTGTAGGTCGCGGGCGACAGCCGGTGATTGAGATCGGGTTCGCAGAGCACTTCCCAGTAGGCGAAGCGGTACCGGTGGCCCGATTCGTGCCACCGGCCCAGCTCGTCGGTGAAACCGCCGGCGATGTACCAGCTCGCGACCCGGTAGAAGTAGTCGGCGACTTCCTGGAAGGTCGGGTCGCGCAGTTCGGTGCCCTGTTCGTAGTCCCAGTGGATCTCGTCGGGGTCGTCGGAAACCTCCACCGGTTCGGGGGTGACGAACATCCAGGCCGGGATCGTCGCGAAGTTCGCCACGACGGGCCGGCCCTCGGCCGCCGCGACGAAGTCCTCGACGAAAGGGTCGAGCAGGTCGAAGTTCCACGAGGTGGAATCGGCGGTCGGCGGGGTGAGTTCGGGGACCGCGATCCGGGGCTGGCTGAACCAGGGCAGGAAGCGGGCGAGATCGGCGCGGAGCTCGCGCAGGGCGGCGAACGCCTTGTCGTGGATCGGGGATCCGCGGCGCAGCGGCGGCGCGGTCCACAGATGTGTCGTGAGTGTGGTCCGGGAGGTGCCGATCGGCTCATCCCAGTTCACCTGCACGGCGGCGGGTGGGGGTTCGATGGTCGTCATGTGCTGGTTCCTTCCTTGGGGTCGCGCGGCAGGCCGAGGGCGGGCAGGATGGCCTGATCCACGATCGCGGCGCGTGTTTCGGCGTCGGGCAGGTGCCCGGTGTCGAGTTGATGTTTGATCACCAGCGCTTCGCCGATATCGACGACAACCGGTGTGACCAGGCGGGGATCGATATCACCGCGCTGGGCGTAGTGCTCGATGACGGTGCGGGTGAACCGGCCGCCGTGGCTGTCGAAAACCCGGGTGTAGAGCGCTTCGACGAGATCCGGCCGGCGTTGCCGCTCCGCGAGTATCGCCGCGACGGCCGGTGCCGTCGGCGCACCGAGCCAGCCGACCAGCTGTTCGAGGGAAACCAGCAGGTCCGACCGCAGCCCACCCCCCTCGACGGAAACCCGCTCCACCGGGTGGGCATGGGCGAGGGCATCGAGCAGTAGATCCTCGACCGTCTGCCAATGCCGGTAGATCGAGGTCTTCGCCACCCCCGCCCGGCGCGCGACCCCTTCGATCGCGAGCTTGCCCAGCCCTTTCTCGGCGACTTCGGCGATGACTGCCGCCCGGCAGGTTTCGAGTACATCCTCGAGCGAGCGGCGGCGTCCCGGTTGCTCGGCGTCGGTGACCATGCCGCAATATTAGATACGGTTACGTAGCTACGCAACCGTATCTATCTCTACGCGTAGGACGCGAGGATCACCCCGGCGGAAGTTGTGTGCGAGTCGATGAGCCGCAGTCGCCTGCTCGGCCGGCCCGTGCGGAACAGCCGCGCGCCCTCGCCGGCCAGGACCGGATAGATCTCCAGCCGCAACTCGTCGACCAGGCCGGGCGGCGAAAGCACGGCCACCTGGCGGGGGGGGGGGGGGGGGGGGGGGGGGGGGGGGGGGGGGGGCGGGGGCGCGGGCCCCGCCGCCCCCCCCCCCGCGGGCGCGCGGAGACCCCACGAGGGGGGGGGAGGGGGGGGGG